>JACMMD010000121.1 GCA_014379235.1 Anaerolineae bacterium | reverse complement strand
GCGCTGAAAATCATCCAGCTTAATTCCGATCAAGTCCTCATGCAGGAAGATGATTTCCGGCGGCGCTTCGCCCAAGAGGCCGAAGTTATCGCCCGCCTGGAACACCTGCACATCCTTCCGGTTTACGATTATGGCATCGAAGGCGAAGTGGCTTATCTGGCGATGCGCTGGCTGCGCGGCGGCACAGTCGCCAAACTGTTGGACGCGGAACATCTGCTTTCGTTCGAGCGCACGGCTTATCTAATCAATCAGATCGCCAGCGGACTGGCCTACGCGCACGGCAAAGGCGTTATCCACCGCGACCTTAAACCGAGTAACATTCTGCTCGATGAAGCAGGCAACGCTTACCTGTCGGATTTCGGACTGGCCAAGCTGACCGAAAGCTCGGCGGAAATCACCAAGTCCGGCAATATCGTCGGCACACCCACTTATATGTCGCCGGAGCAGCTTCGCGGCGACAAAATCGACCATCGCGCCGACATCTACAGCTTAGGTGTCATCCTCTATCATATGATCGCGGGGCGTCCGGTTTTCGAGTCGGACGAGAGCAATGTCATCGCTATCATGTATCAGCACCTCGAAAAGCAGCCGACACCGCCGAACGAGGTCAACCCCGATGTGCCGCTCGAAGTGTCGAATGTGGTGCTCAAAGCGCTGGAAAAAAACCCCGCCGCCCGCTACGACAGCGCCGAAGCCCTCGCGGATGCGCTCAATGGTGCGCTCGGACTTCGCAGTACGGCCAGCTTTCCAGCCGTATCCACTGCCGAACACTCGACGGCCACCCGTAAGCGTCCAATGGGTATCAAAACGTCGCCGGACTCGTTCACCGCGTCGCAGCGGCGGCGTCTCATATTCGCGGCGATTGCGGTGATCGTCGTTGTGCTGGTGGTGTTAGCGCTCGTCGTTGAGCCGCTGCTTGCCCCTCCCAATCGCATCACCCCGACTCCGGCGGTGCTGGCTGGCGAGGAAGGCACAGCGGATTTGTTCGTTCCCAGCGGGGCGGAAATCGCCAACGCCCGCGAACGGCTCGGCGCGAACGGTTTCATCGCCTATGTAACCTGTAACCAGTCCAGCCAGTATCACTCGACGCAGGCCCGCGAAGTCGGGGATTTCGCGGCGAACTACGGTTTGGCTTACCGCATCTACGACAGTAACAACGACTCGATCATCCAGATTTCGCAGATCGAACGGGCGCGGGCCGATGGCGCGAAGGCGCTGCTGATCTGCCCGTTAGATGCCGCTTTGTTAGCCAATACTCTGGAAGCGGCGCAAGCGGCGCATCTGCCGCTGGTGTTTTTCTCCAGCGATATGCCCAGCTACGGCGGCGTTCTAGTGGTGGGCAACGATTACGAATGGGGTATACAGGCTGGGCACTTGGCGGCACAAATCATCACCGATGAGATGGACGGCGTTGCGAACGTCATCATCCTCGACTACGCATCTCTGCCGCATATTGTGGAGCGAGCTGACGGTCTCGAAGACGGAATCCTCGAACTTGCGCCGAACGCCAACATCATCGGACGCTATCCCGGCGCTATCCGCGAAGATGCGGCTCGTTCTGTGCGCGAACTGCTGGAAAACGGTGTCGAGTTCAATGTGATCGCCAGCATCAATGACGCGGGTTCGTATGGGGCGATTGACGCGCTGGAAGAAGCCAACATCGCGTCGGATTCGGTCATCATCACCAGCGTCGATGCTGAACCGCCAGCGCGCCAGTTCATCGAAGATGGCTACTATATGCGCGGCTCGGTGGAAGTCGGACGCGAACAGTTCTCACACGCTGCCCTCGACGCGATGGTTCGACTGCTCGGCGGCGGGACTGTGCCGGAGATCGTCCTTGTGCCCGCAGGCGACGTGTTCACAGGCGCGGCAGACCAGTAAAATGAGGAATAGATTCAGAGTGAAGGTAAAGTCATCTGATGAGTCAACAACCTGTTCTACTCCAAATTCCTGACGAGCTTTATGATCGTGTGCGCCAAGTTGCGGAGAACAGTAATCGCCCGCTTGAAAACGTTTTGTTAGACAGCTTATCGCTGATGTTTGGAGAGGATACTGAGACACTATCGCCAGAAGCCTTAGAATCATTTTCAGATGTACAGCTTTGGGCGCTGGTTTATCGACGTTTAGCATGGTCAACGGACGTGCGCTTGCAAGAGCTAACAGCACTTGGCAAACAAGGTTTGCTTTCATCCGATCAAGAGCTTGAGATGGAACGTCTCATTGCAGCTTATGACCGCTATGTACTCATACGCTCCAAGGCTTTGCTCCTGCTCAAGAAGCGCGGACACGATGTTGAGAGTATCCTACGTCGAGCTAAAATGGCTCTCTAGCTGGGGATTTCAATCCTCAGTTTTCATTTACACAATTTGATAGATAGCAGGACGATAGCGCGGTTCAGGAATAGCTTGTCCCTTTTCGCGCATCGTTTCGATGATAGCGGCCTTTGCAATCAAGACTTCCCGTAGCGCATCTTCCTGTGTCGCTCCAAACGCTGAACACATTTCAAAGTCGGGAATATCAGCGATATAGGCTTCATCTTCGGGGCTGTAGAAGATGTTGATGTGATAGTCTTTCACCTTTATGCTCCCTAATCTTCTGCATCCGATAATTTCAAATCGTGTTTCTCGATCAGTTTGATGAACTGTTTAAGTTGATACGGTTTCGCCTGTCCATTCTGATCGGGTTGGACGGACACAGGTTGCTTTAGAACTAGATGTGAGAAAACGTGATGGCTGCCACTAATGCGTTCGAGAGTGAAACCAAATCCTTCAATAAGAACAGTAAACTCAGAAAAGCGTACATTCTTTGAACCTGAAAGAATCTTTTGGAGTATCTTACTCTTTTTGACCATACACTAATTATATTCACTATTCGAGAACAAAAAGGGCGACCCGCAAAGTTTGTGCTTTCTAGCCGGGGATTTCAATCCCCGTTTATAAACGAAAAAGGGCGTTCAGTTGAACGCCCCTACGGAATTGTACGGTTGAAAAGTTAGCTGAGGAGCGGGCTTTCGGTGTCGTCGCTGCGCTCGAACATCGCCGGAGACGGCGCGCCAGTTGGCGGCAAAACACCGGGCATCCCGTTCGTCATCAGGTCTTCAAACTCCGTGCGATCCAGCGTTTCCTGCTCCAATAGCACCTTTGCCAGTACATCCAGCTTTTCGCGGTGTTGCAGCAGCAGTTGTTTGGCGCGGGCATAGGCGCTGGAGACGATCAGCTTGACTTCATTGTCGATCTGGGTGGCCGCTTCTTCACTGTAATCGCGCTGTTCACCGATCTCGCGCCCCAAAAACAGCGAACCGCCACCGCTGCCGAAGGTGCGCGGGCCGAGCTTGTCGCTCATGCCGAACTGCGTGACCATCATGCGCGCCCAGCGTGTCACCTGCTGCAAGTCGTGGCTTGCGCCTGTCGTGTACTGGCTAAAGACAATTTCCTCAGCCGCACGCCCACCCATCGTCGCCACGATACGGTCTTCAAACTGTTCGCGGGTCATGTTCAACGATTCTTCATCCGGCAGCGGCATTACGTAACCACCAGCACGGCCACGCGGCACGATAGTGATCTTATGCACCGGGTCGGCATGTTCCAACAGGTGGTAGAGGACGGCGTGGCCGGCCTCATGGTAGGCAATCGAACGCTTCTCTTTTTCGGAGATCACGCGCGACTTGCGCTCCGGCCCCATGATGACGCGCTCCATGCTTTCCTGAAGCTCGCTCATACCGATGGACTTCTTATTGCGGCGCGCCGTCAAGATGGCCGCCTCATTGACGAGGTTTTCGAGATCAGCGCCGGAGAAACCCGCCGTGATCTTAGACATCGCTTGCAGGTCAATGTCGGGCGCAAGGGGCTTGCCCTTCGCGTGTACCTTAAGGATGTCGAGCCGTCCTTTGACATCCGGGTTATCCATGATGACCTTGCGGTCAAAGCGGCCCGGACGCAGCAGCGCTGGGTCAAGAATGTCAGGACGGTTGGTGGCGGCAATGACGATTACGTTCGTGCCCGTCTCGAAGCCGTCCATCTCTACGAGAATCTGGTTGAGTGTTTGTTCACGCTCATCATGACCGCCGCCGAGACCCGCGCCGCGATGACGGCCAACGGCATCGATTTCGTCAACGAAGATGATGGCGGGCGCTTCGGCCTTGGCGCGCTCGAACAGGTCACGCACACGCGATGCACCGACACCGACGAACATCTCGACAAATTCCGAGCCAGAAATGCTGAAAAATGGTACGCCCGCTTCGCCCGCAACAGCGCGGGCCATCAGCGTCTTGCCGGTTCCGGGCGGGCCGACCATAAGGACGCCTTTCGGGACACGCGCCCCCAACCGGATGAACTTCTCCGGCTCTTTCAAGAACTCGACCACTTCGGCCAGTTCTTCTTTAGCCTCGTCCGCGCCAGCCACATCGCCAAACGTCACTTGCGGACGCTCCATATCCCGCGAGACCCGCGCCCTGCTGCGGCCAAAACTGATCGCTTGATCTTGCCCCGTTCGCACGGAGCGCATCATCCGCCATAACAGCCAGATAATAATCAGCGTGGGTACAACCGCCACCAACAGTTGGAAGATCAACCCGGTGGTGTTATCTCCCGGCTGCTCGACGAACTCTACACGGGAGAGGTCTTCGTCGGAAACGCCAAACGTTTTCAGCAGCGAGAACAGATCGGTTTCACGTTCTTTATAATAAAGCGCTGTGCTGCCGTTATTGCGGAACTCGATAAAAACATCGTTACCACCGCGTACCGTGATCGAACTCACATTGCCATCCTGTACATGGCGTGCGATTTCGTTCAACGGAATCCGGTTGCTACGCGGCAAATTGTTACGACTGCCGAACATCAGCACGAACAGCAGCAGCACCGCCGCGCCGAGAATCAGCCATATTCGCTGGGCATTTCGCCCGGGAAAGGGCGAATTCCCACTACCTTGTTCATTCTTAGGTTGTTTGTTATTCACTGAGGAAGCTCTCCACTCAAACGAACGGTATCAAAGGATTACCCATACCGCCCGGTGAACTCATCATAAACTCGAAGGCTTGCGCGGTCAATGGAGTGTGTATAAGGAAGGCGTTAGAGTTACTAATTGTACTCATTGCTAACGAGAACTTCACTTATATTTAGTATACGCCATTTCGCGTCACAGCATTAGGTTTAATTTTTATAACATTGCATGATACAATCAACAAACGCAAACGATTTGATGGTACAATTTAACCATTCAGATTACAGTTAGTATTTGTGACGATCAATTCCCGGAGACGCACATGATGAGTGCAGATGCGGAACAGCAGGATACAAAGTCTTTGGAACCAAATCCTACAGACGAGAAAAAGCAGACCAAAACGCAAGAGGTTCACCAGATTCGGCTTGACCAACTGACGCGAGATATGAGCGCGCCCAACGGCACGAACGTCAATATCCCGCCTGTCGCTGACCCCACGGCGCATGACCACAGCAGCGCTGTGCCAGACCCGGCAAGTGAACCACCTGCCGCAGCGCCATCCAGCAGCGCGCCAAGCCCGACACCAGCGCCAACCTCAGCGGCAGTATCAGCGCCTACGGCAGCGCCGTCGCTAGTTGATACGTCTTTACCGATCAAAACTCCCGGCACAGGCCCCATTGAGCAGCCGCCCGACGTTCCTAAAATCATTCCCGGAACAGGCCCCATTGAGCAGCCGCCTGACGCTCCCAAAATCATTCCCGGAACAGGCCCCATTGAGCAGTCGTCGGACGTTGCCGCTAAACCGGATAGCGGGGTCAAGTACATTCCTGAGACTGACGACTTTAGAGAGGGCAAGACCAGCCTCTTAAACGAGCCGGATTTTGAAGAGGGTACGCCCAAGTGGGGAACGGCGCAGTTCACCAAGCGCAAACACCTGATCCTGACCATCGACGATTCGCAGGAAATCTTCGTCTTCAACGCCGAAGAGATCACCGAGATCAGTATCGGACGCTTCGACCCGACGACCAACACCTCGCCCGATGTCGATCTGCTGAAGTTTGGCGGCGGCGAAAAAGGTGTCTCGCGCAAACATGCGGTCATCATCCGGCGCGATGGCGCGTTGAGCGTGGTGGATCATAACAGCGGCAACGGCACATATTTGAACGGCCAGAAGTTAGTGGCAAACCAGCCGCGCATCCTTCGCAATGGCGACGATCTGCGTCTCGGCAATCTCAAGCTGCGTATTTCTTTCGTTCAACGCTAATTCACGACTTCATTGCGGCAGGCGTGTATTCGCCTGCCG
>JACMMD010001121.1 GCA_014379235.1 Anaerolineae bacterium | reverse complement strand
CGTGACCTATGCGCTCACCGCGTCGATTGCTGATCTTGACCTCGTGCGCGCCCGTCTGCTGACCGACATTCTCTATCGCAGTGGTGAGCTTCTGCCGTTTGACCGCATCAGCGATTCGCAGGTTCAGAGCCGCATCACCTTTGACTTTGGCACGCGCTATGAACGTCTGCGCCAATGGATCGACAAATACCAACAGGGCGAAGCGCTGCCCTTAGACGCTTTCTTTAGCCGCCTGTTTGGTGAAGTGCTATCGCAGCCCAAGTTCGGCTTTCACGATAACTTCGACGCGGCCAACACCGCCGCCAATCTGATCGAGTCGGCGCGCTCGTTTCGTCAGACCGTCACCCGTATCGATACAGATGTGGACATCGCGGCGGAATATGTACGCATGGTCGATAAGGGCGTGATCGCCAACCAGTATCTCAACGGGCGTGAAACGGACGACGAAAACGCTGTACTCATCGCGCCCGCATATACCTTCCTGATGGCCAACCAGTCGGTGGATTACCAGTTCTGGCTCAACATCGGCAGCTCAGGTTGGGGACAGCGCCTGCACCAACCGCTGACGCATCCGAGCGTGATGAGCCGTCAGTGGCATGATGGCGATGTCTGGACAGGCGAGAAAGAAAACAACTGGAATCAAGAAGCCATCGCCCAACTGACGCTCGGTCTCATCCGGCGCTGTCGCAAGCGCGTATTTATGGGTTTCAGCCAGTTCGGTGAGCAAGGTATCGAGCAGCGCGGCCCCTTGTTGATGGCCCTACAGAGTATGCTGCGCCGATTGTCAAAGGAAGTGCAACAAGATGTTTAAGCCCCGACCTAAACAACGAGAAGTCCTCGATTATCGACGCGGCAAAATGGGTGTATCCGCCGTGCCCGGAAGCGGCAAAACGGCCACGCTCTCCTATCTCGCGGCGCATCTGGTGGCGACGGTTGACCTCGATGACGATCAAGAAGTGCTGGTGGTGACGCTGGTCAAATCCGCCGTCGGGCATTTCGCAGCGTCGATGTCCCGTTATTTGCGCGAAGAATTCAACCTGCTGCCGGGATTGGGCTATCGTGTGCGAACGCTGCACAGCCTCGCCAATGACATTGTGCGCGAACGTCCCGGCTTGGTCGGCTTGGCCGATAACTTCGTGGTCATCGACGAGCGCGATGCTGATGAACTCTTGCAAGATGCGGTTGATACATGGGTGCGCGCCAACCCCGGCGCGGCGGATGACTTTCTGTCCGACGATCAAATGGCGAACAACCAGACGCGCACCAATCGCTGGCCGGACGCAGTGAAGAACATCTCGAACAACTTCATTCGCCAGGCCAAAGACTTGGAGCTGACTGATATACAGACACGCACGCTGCTCGGACGCTACGGCGCGGGTCTGACGTTGGCCGAGATGTGCTGCGACATCTACGACCAGTACGAGCGCGGCTTACGCTATCGCGGCGCGGTGGACTTTCAAGACCTGATTCGCTTGGCGCTGCGAATACTGACGCTCGACACGCATTACCTCGAAAGCCTGCGCTACCGATGGCCCTACATCCTCGAAGATGAAGCGCAGGACAGCAGCCACCTACAGGAGCAAATTTTGCGACTGCTGTCCGGCGACAACGGAAATTGGGTGCGCGTGGGCGATCCCAATCAGGCCATTTACGAGACGTTCACCACCGCCAATCCCAAGTACCTGCGCGATTTCTTGGGCGAACGCGGCGTCAGCGCCAAGACGCTGCCGAACTCCGGGCGCAGCACGACCAGTATCATCAAACTGGCGAACCATCTCATCAACTGGTCGCTGGATCATCCGCATCCCGATCTGCGCCTCAAGCTGCCCCTGACTCCGCCGTACATCGAGCCGACGCCGCCGGACGATCCGCAGGGAAATCCGCCGGATATGCCGCAGTCGATCCATCTACGCGCTGACAGCTACGCATCCGCCGACGAACGCGCCGCCATCGTCCAATCGCTGCAAAAATGGCTGCCGGACAATCAAGATAAAACCGTCGCCGTGCTGCTGCCGATCAACGCCAGCGGCGCGACGCTCGTTCAGGAGTTACGCAAGGCCGGCATCGAGTACATCGAGAACTTGAAATCGACCACCGGAGCGCGGGCGGTGGTGGGCGCGCTGTCGTTCATCCTCGAATACCTGACCGACCCGCACAGCGCTTTGGCACTGGCCAACGCTTACCGCGTGTGGCGGCGTGACGAACGCGGCGACGAAGAAGCCGAGAAAAGCATCACGAGCGTGATGGCCGAGTTTCGCAAGCTGGTCAATGTCGAGGAGTTTTTGTGGCCGCGGGCCAACGATTGGCTGGACGAAAAGGGTCTACCCGGCGAGAACGCCGAACTTTACGACCACCTGCTGCGTTTTCGCACGATGGCGCGGCGCTGGCAGGCCGCCGCCGATCTGCCCATCGACCAGTTGAT
>JACMMD010000120.1 GCA_014379235.1 Anaerolineae bacterium | reverse complement strand
CGAGGCGGTCATGGTGCGCGTCGAGCTTGAGCGTTTGTGTCCCATTTAACGTGCTGGCGACAGTATAGACCCCATCGGCGGGTTCGTGCTGTGCGGCGTCGTTGAGCGTGTCGGCGCTGTAGGGCGCGGGTTGAAGTCCATCGGGCGTGAGAACGCGAATCATCGTAGGCATAATGTTACCTATAGATTGAATGTACGGGCGACACATGTATCGCCCCTATCTGTCCAATATAACACGCTGCGCCTCATTCCTTTAGGCCGCGCAAAACCTCAATCGATGCTTCTAGCCAGTCGATGTACATCCGCTCGGAGCGCAGTCCTAGTTCGACAGTAAGCCGTGCTAACTTATGTTGGCGGCTGGCGCTGGCATCATCGAGCGGTGGCAAAGGAATAGCGTCATAAACTCGCTGACGTTCATGATGATCGTCAAGCTGCTGCTCCATCTGGGAGATGATCGCCTCGTTGGTTTGCTGCTCCGCGAAGAAAAGCTGTACCAAAAACGGTTCGCGGTGAATGGGGAGCTGCTGCGGCTTGGCTAGCCAATGGGCGAGTTCGGCGCGTCCGGCCTCGGTAATCGAATGAACTTTGCGATTAGGGCGGACTTCTTGGAACTCGATTTCGCTCTCGACCAAACTATCTGCTGCTAGCTTGTCGAGTGTGCGGTAAATCTGCGCCTGATCTGCGGGCCAAAAGTGCGCGACGCTGTAATCGAAATACTGCTTCAAGTCATAGCCCGTCATGGGTTTCTGGTTAAGAAAACCGAGTATTGCGTGGGGAAGGGACATGAGTGTTTCCTGTGTGCGTGTTGACAATCTACCTCAGCTTATTATACCATCAGTCTTATATAGGACTAGTCATATATGGATGGCGAGTCTAGAAGCGGAGAACGCAAATGGTTTTCACTGCAAATCAAACGCTCGTTCAGCAGCAGGGTATTGTTCTGCCGGGACGTTATACTGCCGAAGTCACCGAGCCTATAGTGGTTTTCTTGATCGGGATGCGGGTAAATAACTTCTTCGCCTTCCGCAAATGGACACGAGCGGCGGGTGCGATGACTGGAATGCTCAACGTGCTGGCAACACACTCTGATAAGGGGATGTTGTGGGCACACAATTATTTCTGGCCGTATCCGTTGTCATTCATGTTGCAATCGTATTGGCGCTCGTTCGAGGATTTGGAGCGCTTCGCCCGTGACAAAAGCGACCCGCATTTAGAGGCTTGGCGGCGCTTTAATCGTGAAGTGGGCGCGGATGGCTCGGTGGGTATCTGGCACGAGACCTACAAAATCGAGCCGGGCGAATCGGAAACCGTCTATGGCAATATGCCACTGTTCGGGTTAGCGGCGGCGACCAAGTCTGTTCCCGCCACTGGACGACGCGAAACGGCGCGACGACGCTTAGGAGGCGAGAACCAACCTGCGGTAGACACGCCGCAGCAAAGCTATTGATCGTGCAGCTAACTCCTTGACACTAGATGGCAGTCGCGTTATGCTATCTTTGCCAAGTTTGAGGCTAATCACCTGAATGAGCCATGTGTAACAACATCCTGACGACGACTATTATGGGCACCGGCACTACCACCACTATGCGTAAGCGTAGTTGGGGAGATTTCCGCCTGCCATAATCGTGTCAGGCTTAACGCAGAAACCTAAGCGTGTGGAAATCTCCCACACGCTTTTTTATTTTCACGAGAGTGAAGGAACGCTATTATGCAGACGATCACAATGAAGTTCGGCGGCACATCCGTAGGCAGCCCGGAAGCAATCACCAACGTCGCCAATATCGTCCAAGCGGAAGTCGAACGTGGCAACCGCGTCGTGGTGGTGGTGTCGGCCATGTCCAAAGTGACCGACGCGCTGCATGAATCGGCCAAGATGGCTGCGGCGCGCAACAAATGGGGCTACGTTTCCCACGCGGATAAAATTCGTTTCAGGCATGACGAAGCCATCAATCTGCTGATGCGTCCCGGCGATGCGCGAGAGTCCGTTCTGAACGAGGTCGCCGCGTTGGTGGAAGAACTCGTTGAGGTATGTCAGGCTGTCAGTGTTTTGCGTGAAGCGACACCGCGTATCACCGATCATATCGTCTCGTTTGGCGAACGTCTCAGCAGTCGCGTCATCGCAGCCGTTCTGGCCGAACGGGGCATCGTGGCGCAGGCATTTGATGCCAGCGATTTGATCGTCACGGATAACCGTTTTGGCAGCGCCAACCCCCTATGGAACGAGACGCAGGATGCGATTGACAAGATACTGCATCCAGCGCTTGAGGGCGGCATCACGCCGGTTGTGACGGGCTACATCGGCGCGACAGACAGTGGCGAGTTTACGACGCTGGGGCGCGGCGGCAGTGATTTCAGCGCGGCTATTTTTGCCGCTACCACCGACAGCGACGAGTTGATTATCTGGACGGATGTCGACGGCGTGATGACTACCGATCCGCGTTTGGATAGTCGGGCGAAGGTGCTGCGCTACGTCTCCTATCAGGAAGTGGGCGAACTGGCGTATTACGGCGCGAAAGTTTTGCATCCCAAGACCGTACAGCCGATTGTCGATAAGGGCATCCCGCTGCGCGTTCGCAATACATTTAATCCTGATTTTCCCGGTACATTGATCGGCGCGGAATCCGAACCCAGTTCGACCATCATCAAGGCTGTGACCAGTGTGCGCCGCGTTAGCCTGTTGACCGTCAGCGGGCGCGGTATGATCGGCGTTCCCGGTATTGCGGGGCGCACATTTTTAGCGGCGGCGAATGCTGGCGCAAGTATCATGATGATTTCGCAGTCGTCGTCAGAGCAGAGCTTTTGCTTCGTGGTGATGGAAGACGACGCGCAGCCCGTTAAGCGTTCGATTGAGCGCGAACTCGATGACGAGATCGCTAATCGCAACGTTGAAAAAGTTGAAGTCGTCAAAGATGTGGCGATTGTGACGGCGGTAGGCGCGGCCATGCGCGGGACACCGGGAGTGGCGGGGCGTGTGTTCACGGTTACAGGCGAAAACGAGATCAACGTGTTGGCTATCGCTCAGGGGTCGTCGGAGTGCAGCATCTCGTTCGTGGTCGCGGAAGATGATTTGGAGCGGGCCGTCGTCGCGGTGCATGATCTGGCGCTGGACGGAATCCGTATCGCAGAGGGCAGCGTCTAAATGCAAAAGGGCAGGTCTCAGACCTGCCCCTACTGTCTACGTTGTTACGCGGGGTTAAAGGTCAGCACGCCCTGTGTGCCGTCCGCTAGGATATAGAACAGATCGAGGCGGTTGTTGATGATCTGATAGCGGGTCACGCCTTGCAGCGCCGCTAGATAGTTGATCTCCTGCTGCATGATGTTGTTGTCTACGCAAGCCATCAATGTCGATATGATTTGCCCGAATGTTAGCGTCGAGCCGCTGTACTCGAACGTCCCGCTGTAGCTGTTGCAGCCTGCATTGCCGCCCGCGCCTTCCTGATTGAAGCTCAAGGTCACTATCGAGTCTTTCACAACAGGCAGTGTTGCATCCGGCAGCGTGAAGGAAACCAGTGTCCATGTCGGGCCAGCGAGTCCGCCAAAGGTCGCGTCTGCGACAGCCGTCGGCTCAACAACTGGCGTGGGCTGATCGGGCAGCGGTTCTGGCAGCGGAACAGGGACACCCGCCAGCGACTCGAACGTGAACGACTGTACCAGCGTATCCAACATCGACAGGTTGGGCGTAAACTCTACCGGCGAAGCGTTGTTCAGCGTGGCCACGCTCTGTGTCAGGTATTCCGCGAACTGTGAT
>JACMMD010001120.1 GCA_014379235.1 Anaerolineae bacterium | reverse complement strand
GCACTGTCATCGCTGTTGTATGCGTTTCCCGGCTTTTGGCCGCTGCTGATCGGGCGCTTGTTGTGGGGCATTACGTGGGCCGGCATCTGGATTGGCGGCAGCACCGTTGTCCTCGATGTCGCCACGCCGGGAAATCGCGGGCGCATGGTTGGACGCTTGCAGATGTGGAGCTATCTCGGTCTTGGTGTGACGGCCATCGTCGGCGGCCTGCTCACCGATACGTTCGACTACACCACGCCCTTTATCATCTCCGCCGTGTTGAATGTGTTAGCGGCTGTCGCTTGGTGGCTGTTTCTGCCCGAAACCCACCCCGACACGCCGCGAACCTCTCCCAACGTTGTCCACACTCCTGAGGCCAGCGCTGCTAATACCGCGCCTGTGCCTGCGCTGACCATCGCATCGAAACCGATTCCGGTTGTCTCTCACGGGGCGATGCTAACAGCGGTGGTCTTGTTAGGGCTGAACTGGCTGTTTTTCTTAGGTGCGCTCGGCGCGGTGCTGTCGCTGCTGTTACAGGAACGCATCGGCGCAACCGTGCTGTTGATCGGCCTCACGCTCGAAATCTCGACCTTCACCGGAACAGTAGCCGTCGCCAAAGAAGTGTGCAGTCTCATCACCTCGCCCTTGGCCGGCTGGCTGTCAGATCGACAGGGGCGGCGCTGGTGGTTGATCGTGATCGCGGTGGCGCTCGGCATTATCTCGCTGGCGCTGGTCGCCGTGAGCGAAGGCGTTGTTCTGTTGCTGGCGATTCTGCTGACCGCCGTCGTCAGTGGAGTTTTACAAACGCAGTCAATGACGTTAGCAGGGGATTATGCGCGCTCGAACCAGCACGGGCGCATCATCGGCTTGCTGAATACGGTAGGCGATGTCGGCAGCGCTGGCGGGCCGCTGTTGGCTTTCGCGCTGCTGCCGATTGTCGGCTTGAGCGGCGTGTTTACATTGGCGGCTTTGCTGATGACTGTCTTCCTGCCGCTCGTCATCTACCGCGCATGGCGTGAGGGGCACTGAACAAACTTTACGCCTGCGCGGACTGCTTGCGATGCTCACGAATACGCTGGCGCGCTTCATCCAATGTGTTTACAAATTCGCTGCGATCCTCTGCAATACCAACAACCTGAGTGGCGATCTTGATTAGCGATTCAATGAAGCCCGGTAATCTACGCGAGTTGATAGCGATCACTAGTCCCAAGTTGGTGATAGTTGAATATACGGGCACAGTGCGCCGAAGCTCAGGCAGCGGATTTCCCGGCGGCAGGCCGAACGGGTTGTTGATAATGACATCGACCCGCCCCGAAGTCTGCTTGGACATTTCGACCAGCGTTAAAACCGCCGCGTGGTATTCCGCCCACGTATGCCCCTTAGCCAGATCGAAGCGAAGGATCGTATGTTCTTCGTCGTCCCATTCCACCCGTGTCATCATCACCATCATGTGTCGCCTGAACATTCCTTTTTTGGAAAGATGATCACGGCTTTCGCAACCATCGTTAAATAAACGTCAGCCCTATGCCTTTGCAGATTTTCCTCGATCTTCATTGATTCGCCGCCGCGCTTCAGCCAATGAATTGACAAATATCGCTTGTTGATTTGAATTAGCGCCGTAACCGTGCAGCACCGTATCCGCCAACGCTCGAATAAAACCGGGCAGCCGCCGTGAAGGGATCGTTACAATCATCCTGATGTTCGTGACTGCTGCAATCTGGCGAATACTTGAACGCAGATGCGGCAAAGGATTGCCGGGAGCGGGATCGGATGGGTTATGGATGATGACATCGACGCGGTGCGACTGCTGTCCAGCCTCAGTAACGACTTGCTGAATCGCCTCGTGATATTCCGGCCACGTATAGCTCAGTAAATCAACCCGAAGAATCGTGTGTTCTTCGTCGTCCCATTCCACCTTTGCCGCCACAT
>JACMMD010001119.1 GCA_014379235.1 Anaerolineae bacterium | reverse complement strand
GCGTTCGGGCGGGGCACATTGACGGCGACGTGGTAGGGATATGAGTTCGATTCACCATCGGCGTAGCTTGGCATGTTAACCAGAACAGGCGGCGATTGATGCAGGTAATCTAGTTCCACCAGCACAATGCCCTTCTTGATGGAAATCGTGCGGTTGTCGTAGTATTGGGCAGCACCATCCGCAAATGGCTTGTTGCTTGGCGAGAGCAGCTCAATCCACGTCACAGGTTCGCCTAGCCCTTCCTCGCGGCTGAAACGATAGATGACTACTGCTGTCAAAAACATGTCAGGGTCTTCAAATGTGTCGATAGTTGGCATAATGACACTGGGCGCGGTTGGTGCGGCGATGGCTGTACCACCAACAGGCGCATCACGTTCAGGTTCAAGGTCGTAAACGGAAACATCCGGTTTGATACTGCGGCGTTTGCGTTTGGATTTAGGTTGGCGTTTCTGTAAAAATTCGGCAGCGCTTTCGCCTGAGCGCGGATGGTACTCGCGGATTTGCATCCCGCTTTCTGGCACGACGATATAACCAGCAGGCAGTCGCTTATCGATAGCTTCTGCGAGATGGGTAATATGCGTACTGTGAAAAACCCCCCACTTTCCTCGCCTGCCTTGCAGAATGCTGTGCAGATGCGCGTTGATACCGATGTACTGATTCTTGCGTGAATAGATCGGCACGGCTTGTACTCCGTTGCTAAACCATATGAACATTGTAACGCCTTTCCCAAGTCCGGCGAATGCGCCCTTTTGTCGTTACCTCCAAACAATTTCTCGACTGTCAGAAGAAATGTTTGGGGTTATCATTAGCAAGGATGATATTTATGAAGTTACATTACACGCAAACAGGGTGCAGGAGCGAGTATGAGCGTCGTCACAGACGAGCAGACCCCACAACCAGAGCCGCTAAACACGAACAGCAGCGCTAACGTCGAGAACGAAGGCGTTACGCGCTGGATGGCATTCGCGGGCGTGGGCATTGGCCTGAGCGGTTGGCTGCTTTCCCGACGAGGTTCGGGGCGCGGCATCGGCCAAATCTTTACGCTGCTCACATTCGGCTCGGCGCTGATGACGTTGGTGGCAGCCGTCCGCAGTTTGCTTTCCAGCGGCGGCGGCAGCGCGGGCACGATGAATTATCCGACGACGCCGTTCAGCAGCGCTTCGTTTAATAACGCTCCGCCGAGCGCGCCATCGCTGCAACCGATCACGGTGGTTGAGACCAAAGCCGATCAAATCGAAATCAGAGAGCGGCCAAAGCTGCCCGCGTCGCCTTCCAAACTTAAGCCTATACAAGGGCTGTTATTTGTAACCGCGCTGCTGGTGAGCGGCGGTTTACTGCTGGTGCTGCCGCAGCGTGAAGCGGGTATTTTGCTGGTGCTTATGGTGATCGCTGCGCTGGCTGTCGCGGGCTACAGTGTGCGCCAGCCGATGAATGGTATCGGCCTCGAACTCAAGGGCTTCCGTAACCTCGCGGCTTATTACGCGGTGGGCTTGGTGACGAGCTTCAACCGTTCGCGCCGCCGCAATGCCTTCATCTTAATGGCGGTGGCCGTTGTGCTGATGCTGCAAGCGACAACGCTGTTCGAGTGGCGCGGCATTCTCGACGACAGCCGCCTGTACGACGCGACCCGCGTGGCCGTCTTTGGCGGATTGGCGCTTGGCGCGGCGTGGCTGCTTTCGCCCGCACGAGCGTTGATGCCCTTATTCTCGCCCGCGAAAACCGGGCTGCTGTCCGGCGAAATGCAAGGTATGCATTACGGCGCGGTAGCGATCAGCGTGCTGCTGCTGGCAGCGCTGGCCGAGATCAGCGGCTTGAAATTTCTGCCTGAACTGCGCGTGCCCATGCACGTTCAATTTACGATGATGCTATCCGCGCTCATCCTGCTGGCGTGGGGCTTGAGCGCCGCGCCTCTGCCGACGATGAGCTTAAGCTGGCGTTGGACGCGCAACCGTGAGTTCTGGATCGTAACTGCGCTAACCGTCGCCGCGCTGGCCCTGCGCTTCTATCAATTAGGCGAGGTGCAGTGGCGCGCCGTCGATGAAATCCTATTCGTCGATAATCTCAAGCGCATGTGGGGCGACCCGAACATGCCCATGCTGCAACCGATGGGCGGGCTGACGCCGTTCACATGGATTTACACCTACTGGCAGGTGCCGTTGGTCAGTATCTTCGGGCGTAATCTGGTGGGGCTGCGAGCGGCCAGCGTCATCATCGGCGCGTTGAACGTTCCCGCGCTGTACTTCGTGATGCGCGTATGTTTTGGCCGACGTGTCGCGCTGCTGGCGGCGCTGCTGCTGGTGAGCTTTCCGCCGCACGTCCATTTCAGCCGTATCGCGCTCAATCAGGTGGTGGATACGCTGTTCGGTGTGCTGTCATTTGGCTTCATGGCGCGGGCGCTCAAATATAACCGCCGCTCGGATTATGTGATTGGCGGCGTATTTCTCGGTTTTACACAGTATCACTACGAAGGCGGGCGTTTGTTTTTCCCGCTGCTGACGATTGCGTGGCTTGGCGGCCTCACGATCTTGTGGCTGCGGCGCATCATAACCGTTCACTGGCGTGGGTTGGCGTTGGCCGGCATCGCGGCGGTGATAACGGCGCTGCCTGCCTACTATACGTTGTGGGCGCTGGATATCAGCTTCACCAACCGCGTCAACGTGACGGGCTTAGGGCCGAGCTATCTGCTGCGGGCGCTCGGTGATCCGCTGATCTTTCAAGACCTGCTCAAGCGTATCAGCGATACATTCCATGTGATCGTGCATAAGCCCGAAGCCAGCCTGTACTACGGCGGCCCCGGCCCGTTGATGCTGAACTTTATGGTGCCGTTCTTCCTGCTCGGCTTGTTCTACTGCTTGTGGCAGGTTCGCAAGCCGGGAGCGCTGCTGATGTTGGGCTGGGTGGCCATGACGATGTTCGGCAACAGCCTGCTCATCGACACCACGCATATCAACCATTATGAGATCGGCTTTCCGTCGATGGCGGCGGTGACAGCCGTTGGAATCTGGGCGGCGGTTCGGCTGCTGCTACCGGACAGCGCCGCCGAAGACCCGGCCCCTCTCAGCGAGAAACCACAGCGCAAGATATTCGGCATCCGCCAACGTCGCCTTGCAGCGGCGCTGGTGCTGGTGATCGGTGTGGCGTTCACGGTGGCGCAGATCAACTACTATTTCAACGTCCATCTACCGTACTATAACATGCAAACCATCGGCCAAGAGCGTGATGGCGAGGACGTGGCTATTCGTGCGGCGGGCTTCCCGGATGGCTCAGAGGTTCGCATCGTGTCGCCAACCGAACGCGGCGGCGATTGGCAGAGCATGTTGGCCTTCTATAATGATGGCATCGGCATCTACACCGTGCGCGACGATTTGTTCACGCAGGAATACATCGACAATCTAAGTCGCGCTGTCGATCAGGCATTTTTCATCGCGCCGCAGAACGATCAAGCGCGTGAACTGCTGGCCGCGAACTTCACCTTGCCAGAGCCGCAGTACACGACGCGGGCAATTCCGCCGGAAAATGAGTTGGCGCTGTACTACGTCCCGGCAGACCCGGCGGCTGTAGAAGCCGCCGAAGCGGCAGCACAGCAGCAGTAAGCATTGATGATATACGCTTAAACCCTCACCCTAAATCCCTCTCCCTCATGGAGAGGGACTTGAAAACTAGGCTTCTCCCCTTCGCCCTGAGGGAGAAGGGGCAGGGGGATGAGGGTCAAAGTAGCACATTGGCTGAGTAACAGAATTGAAGATTTATGACTGAACGACGAATTTCGCTTTCGGAACGGATTGTAGAAATACTGGCGCTGGTGAGCGCCGCCGGAATTTTCGTGGGACTCACGCGCATGTTTCTGCGCCGTCAGCGGCAGAGACCCTTCGATGACATTGGGGTTGGCGTAAACTATCCGGTGTCTGCGCCTGTGTTCGAGCGTCCGGTACAGGTGATGCCACCGCAAGCCGCGTCCCTCGCCCCAGTGATGATGCCAATGGTTTCGGCTTCTGCCGCTGTGCCCGCGTATGAGCGTCCGGTACAGGCGATGCCGCCGCAAGCTGCACCCAAACCCGCGCCGATACCCAAGCCGCTGCCCGTTCCAGTTCGACGCCAACCCAGAGCGCTGACCGGAATGCGCGCCCGCACGTCTGCCGATTCGCGCCGACGTGCCGCGCAAGTTTTCACATTCGTGGCTATCGTGCTGGCGATCATGAGCGCCTACCAGTTCCGCCCGACGGAGTTCGGCGCGCCTTCATACGTCAGCGAAGGCGTGTTGTTCATGCTGCTCAGTTTTGGGGCAGGCGCGGCGGCCCTGTGGCTGCGACCAGCCGTTATGCAGTGGCCGGCGCTGTCGTGGCACAGCGTTCAACCCGCCAATTCGCAGTGGTTGACGACCATCGGCGGGGCGGCCATGCTGCTCATTCTCGCGGAGATCAACGGGCATATTCTCGGTGTCGAAGCGCTGCAAAGCATGTCGCCGCACGTCCAATTCGGGCTGCTGGTTGGCGGAACGCTGTTGGTCGCGTGGGGCTTGAGCGGTCTCGATTTCAGCATGGCGCGCTACTGGATAACCCATCTGCGCCGCCGTGATGTGTTGATCGTCGGCGGGCTGACTCTGTTCGCGCTGGTGCTGCGTCTGTGGAACTTGCAGGACGGGCTGCGCGTTTTCATCCACGAAGAGATTTTCCTGTTCACGTCGTACCGCTTCCTGTGGGACCCGTTAAAGCTGCTGGAACTCGCGGATTACACCATCCCCCAACCGCTGCTGTTCTCGTACTGGCAGCACATGAGCTTGCAAATATTCGGTTACAGCCTGTGGAGTTTCCGCCTGCCTCATGCTCTGTTCGGCGCGGCGATCATCCCGGCGACGTACATTTTAGGCAAGCACTTATTTAACCGCCGTGTGGCCCTCATCGCGGCGCTGATTCTGGCGACCTTCCCGCCGCACTTACACCTCAGCCGATATGGACTGCCCACCATGCCCGACGCATTGTTCGGGACGCTGGCATTAGGGCTGCTGGCGGGTGGGCTTCGCACCAACCGCCGCGCTTATTTCGCTTTCGGCGGCGTGTTTTTGGGCATGACCAATTATTTCTGGGAAGCGGGACGATTATTGTTCACGCCGCTGGCGGTCTTGTGGCTGATCGGCGTGGTCGTGCTGACATTCTGGGACTCGTGGCGGCGTGGTCAAGGGATGCGGGGAACATCGCAGCAGGTGTCACAGTATTTGCCGGGACTGCTGGTCGCGGCGGTGGCCACGATATTGGTCGCCATGCCGATTTACTACACCATGCGCGGTAACGAAGTGCCGATTGCCATGCGCTACAACGCCAACGGCGCGACGATTGACTGGGTAAAAGGTATGCTGGCTGAGGGGAGATCGTCCGAACTGCTTCAGATGGTCACAGAGCCATTCCTGTTCTTAGTCAACCTGACAGATCGCCCAAGCATAATCTGGTATTACGGCGGAACCCATCCGCTGCTGCTCGAAGCCACTGTGCCCTTGTTCTTGCTCGGCGTGGGCTTTGGATTGTGGCGGCTGCGAAAGCCGGGAGCGCTGCTGCTGCTGATCTGGTGCGGCGCGACTCTAGCGGGCAATAGTCTGGTTCATCCGCAGGTCGTCTCGACGCGCTACGTGGTGATGATGCCGGCTATCGCGCTGTTAATGTCGATAGGCATCGTCTACGGTCTGAAACTGCTGCTGCCGCGCCGACTACGCTTGCCGGGAACGGCCAGCGAAATGCGCTGGAGACCCGCCCTTGCTGGAGCGCTGGTCGTGTTGGCTGGCGCGGTGGTCATCGGGCAGGGCGTGTATTATTATGGCACTCACCTGAACCAATTTGAAGACCGCTACCGCCGCGAGTTCTTAACCTGCGGCGATACCGACGACGCGGT
>JACMMD010001118.1 GCA_014379235.1 Anaerolineae bacterium | reverse complement strand
TTAGGGCGCGCATTGACTCCTTCTTCACTCGCTAAATTCCACAGTGCGGCGGTGCTGGTGAACATATTGTGCGGCACTTCGATGGACTCGTCGCGCCAATAGTACGGCTGGCCGTACAGCACACCCTTATAGGCGCGGTCTGCAAACTCCGAGCCGTAAATGAACTCCTCGACGCCGATGCTTGCGCCGGAGAACGCCAGCAATGCCTGATACATTGGTACTAATTCATAATCGATCAGGCGGGCGCTGCGAATCGAGCCGACGCGCTCCGGCGCTTGGCTATAAAACACCGCCGAGAAGCGCGTCAGGCCGCCTTCGGCATAATGCTCGAACACTAAATCAGCAGCATTGAGGCCCGCCTGTGGGCGCACAATTGGCGGCGCGTTGGAAATTTTGACCACTATCGGACGGCGGTTGAGTGCGGCGGGGTCAGCGACGGTTTCGCCTGTGAGCGGGTCTACATTGTCGGCAAAGGTGTAAGGGCCAATTGCGCCGGGAACTGTCGCCAGCGTCGGGCCGGGCGTTACGATTTCCGTCGGCAGGGGCGCGGCTGAGTCAGGCGCAATGGTAGCCTGTGGCAGCATCGGAACAGGCGTATCCGGCGCAAGCTGCGGCTGCGGTGTGTTGGTGACGATCTCGTAAATCGGGTCAGGCGGCGCGGGTGTCAAGCTGCACGCAGAGAATAAGATGCCAAGCATCAGCAGGGCGTTGCGAAGCCGCTTGACGCGCAGCCCCGTTGGCCGTTTCCGTATGAACAATACGCATCCCTCGTTACATTCCAATCGGCAATGCCCCATTATAAAACACGTTACGGTTGGTGTTGAAGGCTCGTAGGCTGTGCGGTAGGGAATCGCAGGCGAGAAGGCTTAAGATCGGTTTAGTTGACTTGACTTTAGGGGAAGGCTATAATCCAAGCTATATAGCTGAAAAGTCGTATCAAATGAGCTTGGTAGTCCATAAGCGGCTACCATAAATTGGCTCGGTACAGAACGAGGGGGCCCTTTTAGATGCCGCTTCAGGGCAACATTCGAGATTTTAGCACGACCCAGTTGCTAAACCTGGTTAATCTCGCCCGCAAAACCGGCACCCTGACGATCTTCGAAGCTCTGAAAACGGGCGAGAAGGACGCGATGGGCGGCGACAAGATGGCCGCTGGCAAACAGCGCGCGGCGGTGTCGTTCAAAGCGGGTAAGCTGATCTTCGCGGCGATGGACGCGCAGGATGGCAATCTTGTCTCGGTACTGAATAAGGCGGGCAAGCTGAATGACGAGCAGGCGCGCATCATCCGCACTCGCGCCAAGAACACCAGTGATAAAGCGCTGGCGCTGCTGCTCATCAACGCGAATTACGTGTCGCAGGGGGATATTGTAAGCTGCATCCAACGTCATACCTTGGATGTGGTCTATAACCTGCTGTCATGGAACGAAGGCCCATTCCGCTTCGAGGATAACACGCTGCCAGACAGCAACCGTATCCTCGTGCCGATTGACCTCGAAAACGTTATCATTGAGGGATCGCGGCGGATGCGGGAGATCGAGCAACTTAGCGATCACCTGCCCAATCTGGATATGGCGCTCAAGTTCCCGGAGAACCCCAAAGAGAAATTCAAGGGGATTCACCTCAGCGTTGAAGAGTGGCGCGTGGTTTCATTCGTCAATCCCAAGAACACCATCCGTCAGATCGCCAAAGCGAACAATATGTCGGACGTTGAAATCCGGCGCATTGTCTACGGACTTGAGCAAGCGGGACTGGTTGAGATCGTGAAACCGCCGGGGATGGAGCAGCAGGCATCCTCGTCAAACCGCCGCCGCCCACAGGCGCGCACCCCACAGGTGCAAAAGACGGTGGTCAACAAGTTGATCGACAAGATTCGGTCTATCTAACATTAAAGCGTGGACGCATTCTCAGATTAAAGTCCACGACGATACACACGAAACACAGTATTGAACTAAATCGCAGTTTCGCGGGACGTTGTACCAGAAGAGCGGACAAGTATGCAGACAGTCAAAATGGTGATTACCGGGCCGTTTAGCGCTGGAAAGACGGAATTCATCCGGGCTATCAGCGAAATCGACGTGGTGACGACTGACCGTGCGATCTCAAGTTCCATTGAGCAAAAAGTCAAAGATTCAACGACGGTGGCCATGGACTTCGGGCGCATCACGGTGGACGATGATCTTGTGCTCTACCTGTTTGGTACGCCCGGACAGCGGCGCTTCGACTTCATGTGGGAAATTCTCGCAGAAGGTATGCTCGGTTTCGTGGTGATGGTGGACAGCGCCAAGCCCGAAACGTTCCGTGAAGCTAAAAGCATTCTCGAAACGTTCCGCGCTTATGCTCCGACGCCTTACGTGGTGGCCGCCAATAAACAAGACCACCCCGACGCATGGGACATTAACGATTTGCGGATTGCCTTGCGTATTGAGGACGATGTGAAGCTGCTGCCATGCGTCGCCACCGACAAAGAAAAAGTGAAAAACGTTCTGCTAGAACTGCTATACTCTATCCTAGAGGAGATGGAAGGCGGTTGATGCGCCTTTCTCCTCGACCACTCGCAACGAACTACTGAGGCTAAAGCAACTTGGCAACTCTGGTCACTGAGCAGGGCATTGTCCATTATGAGACTTATGGACGTGGACGCCCTGTTCTTTTGCTGCATGGGTGGCTCGGCTCATGGTCATTGTGGCGCAAAACGATTGAAGTCCTCGGCAAAGAGTTCCGCACTTACGCGCTGGATTTCTGGGGTTTTGGCGAGTCCGCCGATAAAGCCACGAACTTCTCCGTCAACAACTTCGTGATGTTGGTCGATCAGTTCATGGACAGGCTCGGCATCGTCAAAGCACCGCTGGTGGGACACTCGATGGGCGGCACGGTTTCTCTGAGTGCGGCCATTCGCTTCCCCGAAAAGGTTGTCAAGACCATCGTCGTCGGCTCACCCATTGTCGGCTCATCACTCAGCCCGCTGTTGAAGATGGCCAGCTATCAAGGCGGCTTCAAGCTGGCACAGAGCGCGCCGATCATCTATCGCACGTTTATGTACGGCTTTACATTATTCCTGCGTGGCTATTCGTACATCATGGCCCGCGATGGCAAGACGCTGGGCAAGATGATTACGGCGGACGTATCCAACCTGACTGTCGGCCCGTTCTTCGAGAGCATCGGCACGCTGCGTAATACGGATTTGCGCCCGCGCCTGAACGAGATCAAGATGCCTGTAATGGGCATTTACGGCAAAAAAGACGTGATCGTCAACCCCAACCAGAGTAAAGTCCTCAAAGAATATCTGCCACACAGCAAAATCGCGTGGTTTGAGAACTCCGGCCATTTCCCAATGATGGACGAATCCGAGCGCTTCCACGAAACGCTGCGCGACTTTCTTCATAACGGATAAATAGCTGTCAGCATTTCAGCTTGTCAGCCGTCAGCTAAAACAACTGCCAGAATCTTTTCTTTGTGTACTTGGCGACTTGGCGGTTCATGACTTTCATTTTCTATTGAGGCGAATATGCAAAACACATTTAGCGATGTTGTCACCACTGAAGAACAACTGCGTGAAATACTCGGCCATCCCGCGCCGCTGACTGTGGCTAAGGCGATTCCGACTCTGGATGAACACTGCCGCGCCTTCATCGCTAAGTCGCCGTTTATGCTGATTGCGTCGGCGGATGCGAATGGCAATATGGATGTCTCGCCAAAGGGCGACCCGTCAGGCTTCGTGCAGGTGCTGGATGACAACACGCTGGCGATCCCTGATCGGCTTGGCAACCGCCGCGCTGATACATTCAAAAATATTCTGCAAAATCCTAAAGTCGCGCTGTTGTTCCTCGTTCCCGGCAAGCAGGAAACGCTGCGGGTAAGCGGCACAGCGATGATTGTGCGTGATGAATGGCTGCGCGAACGTATGGTTGTGCAAGGCAAGATGCCGAACTTTGCGATTGTGGTCAATGTAGAAGAAGCGTTTATTCACTGCGCGAAGTGTGTCATCCGCTCCAAAATGTGGGACGCGACACAGTGGCCAGAGACTGACGATTTAGCCTCGATAGCCCGCGTCCTTGTCGATCACACCAGAGCCACCGATACGGTGGAGCAAATTCAGGTGGTGGTCGATGAGAGTTACCGCAATAGACTGTACTAAGCCAGTCTGCCAGTGCATCCTCTAGAAAGTTGTAACAACCCACCCGCGCCGCGCTATAATCATTCATAATATAGTTATAGTTGCTCTTATCCCACGCAGGATTGCGCCGCAAGATAGCGGGTTGTCCCGGAGGCCCCTGTGTATCGTTATATTATCGAAGATACGCGCCACGTTCCGCCATTCAATGAGCCGGCCAGCCTGCTGACAATTGGCACGAAGCCGTTGAAGCTGCTGCACGAAGATTTGTTCATGAACTTATTTCGCCAGAATCTTGAGCTTGGCGCGACGCTGTCCAGCCGTGATGATATTCGCAGCGTCAACCAGCAGGCAATTGTCTACCGCGATAATCTGTGGTTCGACTCGGAATTTCTGGAATATTTCATGCGCGTAGCACGGACGCTCAAACGGGCCTGCCGCGCTGCGATTCCGGCTGATGATCCGGCGTATCGCACGTACACGCTGCCGCTGTCCTCAGGCTTCGAGCGCGGCATCGACACTAACGGCAACCCGATTTACCTGCTCGACCTGTGGTACTTCCCAAACGGCTACACCGATGACATCGTTTCCGTCGTTGTGCCGAGCGATGCCAAAGAGAAGGGCTTTTACAGCGTCCCTGATTTCATGTCGATGGAGCAGGGCGACCTGACGCACTATCTCCCCATGCGCGCCGTGCTGTCGATTGAGAGTTGGGTGCATGTGTACTTCGCCAACACGATTTTCGGCGTGTTTGCGCGGGGCAGTCGCTTCGAGGAACACGTCAAGACGCACAACTTTTTCACGCTCAAGCTGCTGTGGAAAGGCGTTCTCGAACAGAAGCAGGTACTCAGCACATCGGAAGTAGTGCGCGTCGGCAAGAACACGGTCATTCATCCATCGGCGGAGATCAGCGGGCCGACAACCATCGGTGATAACTGCTTCATCGGGCCGGGTGTGGTCATCGACAACTGCACGATTGGCGACCATGTGACCATCGATCAGGGCTGCCAGTTGATGCTCAGTACCATTGGTAACAACTGCTTTTTGCCGTTCCGTGCCGCGCTGTACCTGACCGCCGTCATGGAAAGCACGATCATCGCGCAGAATGCCTGCTTGCAGATGTGCGTCATCGGACGCAACAGTTTCGTCGGCGCGGGCAATACGTTCACCGATTTTAATCTCGTCGCGCAGAAGCCGATTCGCGCCGCCAACATCAACGGCGATTTGGAGAGCATCGGCCAGATCGTGCTTGGTGGAGCGGTGGGTCATAACTGCCGTGTCGGATCGGGTATGGTGATTTTTCCGGGCCGCATGATCGAGTCTGATGTGGTGTTGGTGGCATCACCGCAGCGACGAGTTATCAGCCGCAATGTGACCTTTGAGGAAAGCGATCATCATTTCGTGCGCGGCGGCGATGTGCATAAGCGCTTCTATCCGCGTCCTGATGAGCGCCATGAAGAAGGCGGCTGGAATAAGTGGTGATGGGAAGCCATTAGCTGTTAGCCATTAGCCTTTAGATTTCTAGCCGGGGATTTTAATCCCCGGTTTTTGTTTACAATCTCAGCCATCTTTTCACTCTGTTTGGGGTTTATAGTTTCAGATAGCATGTCTTGTTTTGCTGACAAGCTGATGGCTGAAAGCTGATGACTCCCAAATGGACGACACATTCGCATTTATCATTCACCCGATCAACATCAAAAAAGACGTGGCGCGTAAGTTCCCACTATTCGGTAAAATCCTGACCGAGCCGCAGATCAACTTTTTCTCGCGCTACTTTCCGCCCGTGTACCTGTCGGAAATCACGGGTATTCGTTCGGTGGCGACGGGGCGCGAACTGCGCGGTTGGCTGATTGCCTGCCCGTTCACACCGCCAACGATGATGTCTGTGCCAGTCGAAACGGCGTACAAAAAGATCGTCGCTTGCGGGCACATGGCCGAAGAACTCGGCGCGCGGATTCTGGGACTGGGCGCGTATACGTCGGTGGTCGGCGATGCGGGCAAAACCATCGCTGATCGGCTCGACGTTCCCGTGACCAACGGTGACAGTTATACGGTGGCGATTGCC
>JACMMD010001117.1 GCA_014379235.1 Anaerolineae bacterium | reverse complement strand
TCGTGGCTTCGCGGACATCGACACCGAGTACGGCGGCCTGTTTTGCGAGGGCATGGTCGAGCGCGTAACGGCTGAGTCCGAGCGCGCCGGGAAGGGCAGTTTGCCATGTTGCACCATCGGGCGCGGTCAGGCAGATGGTATCAATAGTGATAGGGTGAAGGTCGTTCAGCGCCGCAGTCATGCCGAGCGTGTCCAATATCGGCGTACATTCCGGCGATAGAAACTCGCCGCAGACTTTGTGATGCGGATAAGTTTTGGCCTCGAACAGCGCCACTTTTAGCCCGCGCTGTGCTAAGGTTATCGCGGCGCTGCATCCCGCCGGGCCGCCACCCACTATCAGGCAGTCGAAGACGTTCACTTGTATGCAACCAATGTCATACGGAAAGGGTGGTGAGGATAAACGCGGGCGTTGGTGAGGCCGGCATCGGTGGCCAGTTCGCGTAGTTCGGCGGGGGTGAAGCCGCGCCGGATGGATAATTTACCATCGGAGCGTGTCATGTGATGGCGGACGATCAGCGGCGCGCCATATTGAAACGCCAGCAGCGGCAGTCTACCGCGCACAAGATCGCTCATGATGATGGCGCGGCGGGCACAGTCGAACGCGCCGCGCAGCAGGTCAACGGCTTGCTCCCGCGTGAAGTGATGCAGGAACAGCGATGACATCGTTAGGTCGACGCTGTTAGCGGCGAAGGGTAGGCGCATGGCGTCGGTTTGCAGCAGCGAGATTTCCGGCAAGGACGCGACGTTCTGACCCGCCGCCAGCAAATTACGCGCTGCCCAATCGACACCGATGATGCGCCCTTTTACAGCGTGTTGGCTCATCCATCGGGCAACCGCAGCGGGAATTTCCGCGCCGCCTGTGCCGAGATCGAGAATGCTGATTGGTTCGGAGCTTTGTGCCAGTATAGGATAGACGTGATCGGTGAGCGCGCTGAGTCCGCCGAAATAGCGATTGAGACGCCACATCTCCGCGAGGTTTTGGGCCACATCGACCTGCGAACCGTGCCCTAAATCGAGCAGTTCGGGGTCGTCCACGCGGGGGATGTCCAGCCATGCGGGAAGATTCATCAATCACCGTCAGAATGCAGCAATAGAAATAGAGGTATCAGCTTACGGGCTGATAGCCCCATTATAGAAGTCGGTGCGTGAGTGAGGCTTTAACGCTTGGTGGGAAATCGTGTAAAGTCTAGCTTAGAAATTAGCGTCTTATCGGGAGCGTATCATGAAGAGCCTTTATCTGACCGTGTGGCAGTCCTTTATCCGATATTACGAAGTATCAGGCGAGGGAACAACCCTCGTGTATCTTGCCGGTCTTGGCATACCATCACTGATCAACTTTCTGCCCGTCTTGACACACGTAGATATGGGAATGCATCACTCCATCCTTGTGGACTATCTCGGTTGTGGATTGAGCGATCACCCCGCAGGTTTTGACTATTCCATTGAAAACCATGCCCTAGCGGTTGCGGCAGTTCTCGACCACGAGAATATCAAAGATTGTACGATTATCGGTCACAGTATGGGTGGGACAGTTGGCATCATGCTGGCAATCTTGCGTCCTGACCTTGTAGCAAAACTCATTGTCGCCGAAGCTAACATTTCCCCGGGCGGTGGAAGCCTATCTCGACAAGTTGCATCTCATTCGGAAGCCGAATGGGTTAACGCGGCTCACCACGCATTGCTTGACGGGCTGAGAACAGCCGCTATCGGGGGCAATTCATTTGCAGCACTCGCCAGTGGCACGTGGAGGACAGTTGATCCGGTAGGTTTTTACAGAGGCGCGGCTGCAATGGTACAACTAGAGCCAGCATTGAAAGAGCAGTTCCTGAAATTATCGATCCCTCGTACTTTTGTCTACGGGGAAAACTCGTTACCAGAGAATACAGGCGGCGTTCAGCCTGATGCCCCGGATCCTAAAGAACTTGAGCGGCATGGAATAAATATCGCTGTTGTGGCAAATGCTGGCCACGGCATGATATTCGAAAATTTGCAGGGCTTTGTCGATGTGCTGAAGACGGCCATGATGAAGGCCGAAGGCTCACAGGGATAAACATAACGCATTTGACTGCGGCAATGCACGGGGCACGGCGAACTCCGTTCGTTATCGTGCCCCTACCGCAGCGATATTATTACGGCCAAGGATAGGTAGGGCGGGCGGCGGTGGCTATGCCTACGATATCATCCATCGAATAGAAATAGCCACGCTTCATAATGAGCGCGTGGGCCATGTTGAGCGCGAGGCTGCCCGCGATGGCGCGCTCGTGAACGTCCTCGATGCCGCGAATATCCTCGACGCCTGCGAGTCCGATCACGCGGCGCATCATCTTGCACCCGGCGAAGCCTGCCACATCTTGCAGCAAGCGCAGTGTGTAGCCGCTTCGATAGCCGTGCGGCATGTTGACGCTATCGGTCTGCTCCAAGATCGGTTGAAACTCGCGCTTGAACACCTGCCACACGTCGATAATCGTATCCGTCAGATATTGACGGAAGTCGGCGCGCTGGTCGGGGTCTTTGCTGCGAACCTCGTGCGAGGCGTAGCTTAGAAACAGGTTGGCGATGACCGCACCAATGTCAAAGGCCATGGGGCCGTAGAAGGCGAATTCGGGGTCGATGACGTAGGTCTCGGTCTGGTTGACCATGATGCTGCCCGTGTGCAGGTCGCCGTGAATCAAACACTGGGCCTGCGTCATGAACTTCTCTT
>JACMMD010000119.1 GCA_014379235.1 Anaerolineae bacterium | reverse complement strand
GGCGCGCTCAGTATGGCAACACCGACATCGACGCGGCCATCAACCGCTACATGCCGTTCATCGACCAATACGCGGCAGCCGGACACCGTATTATGCTGGCGTTCACGCATCAGACCTACGGCGAAGGCCGCGACGAGTTCTACCCGTGGAGCAGTCAAACGTCGGACAAGTGGCGGCAGCTAACGACGCGCTACTCCGAATTTATTCATCGCGCTGCCGAACGCTTCAAGGGCAAAGTGCAGGCGTACCAGATTTGGAACGAGCAGGACACAGGCTGGAATCGGCCTGACATTCGCGCTCAGGACATCGTGGCCGCTGTGCCGCTCAAGCCGGAAGATTACGCGATTGTGCTGGCAGGCGGGATTCAAGCGGTTCGCAGCGCGGACTCAACGGCGGCGGTCATCACGGGCGGGCATGTCGGCGGGCCGGGACGCGGCCCGCAGTACGCCCGAATCACGCTGCAAAATCTTCCGTCAGGGTTAAGGCCGGACGGCATCGCCTGTCACCCGTATGGACGCGGGGCGCAAGGCTCGAAACGTGACTTCATGCACTTCGGCTTGATCGACGAGGAGATTGACGGTTATATGGGTATCGCGCCGGATATTCCGGTGTGGATTACCGAATGGGGCGTGTTGGGGCCGGGACATGAGCCGCCGCCGGCCAGCCCCGAAGACATCGCGGATTACGCGGCACGTTTTGTGCAGGTGTTGAAAACCAAGTACGGCGGCAAAGTAGCGGCGGCCATCTGGTTTGCGTGGGCGGATACCATGCACAACGGCTACGGCTTGATTGACCGGGGCGGCAAGGACAAGAGCGCATTTCTAGGGCGATTCCAGCAGCTTTAAGCGATCACTTTTGGGCGGTGAGTACCGCCCTCAGTAGTGAGCAAATGCTGGGAGTCGATGAATGGCAGACGTTTACTCTGTTCGCGCTGCCTCGACTATCTCACGGATGGCATCGATGACGATCTGCGGCTGATCGACGTAGATGTAATGGCCGCTGTCTTCTACCAAGATCACCGTGCTTTGAGTCGAAATTGTCGCCTGCTCCTCTTGCAGCGCAATCCATGCCTGCTGCATGGCCGCGGCTTGCTCTGTCCCCATCGGTGATGCGCCCGGCTCCCCCGCCACCAGCACGACCAATGGAATATCCCCCAACTCCGTGCCTGCCACCTGCTCCTCACTCACTTCGAGGTTCTCAATCAACGACACCATCGCTTCCAAATAACCCAATGTCGCCAACTGCTGTTTGTATGTCTGACGCAGTTCCGTTGGCAGCGTCGCTGGCACAAATTCTTCGGGGACAAATTGTGCGGCGGCTTCTGGTGGGATTGGCTCGGATTGAAGAAGCTCGATGAACGGTGTGACGCTGTCTATTTGCTGCTGAAACATGGCTAAAACTTCTGGAAATTGTTCACTCTCAACCACCCTCATACCGGGCGGGCGGGCATCAATGAGCACTACTCCCGCGATACTTTCCGAATGCTGACTGGCCAGCAGGCGCACATTGAGGCCGCCATACGAGTGACCGACCAGCACATAAGGCGCTTCGATCTCCGCATTGGTGAGCAGCGCATACAAAGCATCTGCATTCCCTTGAGCGGTCACCGGCAGCGGGCCAGCTTCACTCCAGCCGTTACCTGCCCGGTCATAGACGCAGGTGCGGGTGAACTCTGCGAGCTGCTGTTGAAGCGGCAGCATGGCCAATGACCAATCGCCAGCGCCTGCATCTAACACCACTGTTGGGCTGCCTTCTCCCAAGCAGTAAATGTGCAGTTGGTAGCCGCCGACATCGACCAGCTCACCGGGCATGGACATCACGGTGGCTTCTATCCCGGTCTCTGGTGCTTCCGGTGTTTCCGTGCTGTCCTGTGCGTAGACAGTCGTGAAGGCCCCCACCATGAGAAGTAGGGTTATCAGTCCCCGTGCTAAGACAGTCTCTCGTGATCGTATATTCATAGTTTTATCTTTGATAGTGATGGTACTGTCGATAATCATACGCTAGTTCGTGGTAATTTGCCGCGATTTCCCAATCCCTAGAAGAACACCTTCGCTACGCGCAGAATGCCCTGACTCCACGGCACACGATGCGAAATGCCCGTGCGATTCTCGAAGCTGGCAAGGTTCTCCAGATACCATACATAGTTGCGAACCAGCGCGTCTTTGTTGGAGTAGCGCGGCGCATAACCCAGTATGCGCTCGGCCTTTTCAATCGACACGAACGAGTCGGTAGAGGCGGTCTCGTATACCCACTTGTACAGCGGCGACAGCTTGAGCGCTTCCAATACACGCAGCGTCCAGATTAACGGCGCGGCTGGGAACGGGCGAATCTGCCTGCCGAAGCCCGCTTTATCTAACACCGACTGATAATCCTCGCGCATGGTGGTGAATTCTTTCGCGCCGATGTTGAACGTATCGTTGGTCAGCGCGCAGTCGAGTGTGGCGCATAAATAAATTGCGTCACACAGGTCTTCCACGTCCAGCAGTTGATAGCGGTTCTTGCCGCTGCCGATCATCGGGAAGCTCTTGCCGTCCTTTGCCCAATCGTAGAACAGCGCGAATACACCCAAACGCTCCGGCCCGATAAATGACTTCGGGCGAATCACCGGGACGCACATGCCGCGCTTGCGATACTCGAAGCACACTTCTTCGGCCTGAACCTTCGCTACGCCATACGGCCCAACGCCGTGCAGTTGGTCATCCTCGAACAGCGGGTGATGGTCGGGGATGCCATAGACCGCCGTCGATGAGATGTGAATGAAGCGCTCGACGTTGTGGGCCTGCGACGATTCCAACACGGTTCGCGTACCTTCGATGTCGGTGCTGTAAATGTCTTCGGGCTTGTACAGGGGCAGCGCCGCCGCTGTATGTACGACGATATTGACACCTTCCATCGCTTTATCGACATCGGCGCGGATGCGAGTGTCGCCCAAAATGACGCGCACCCGATCTTTTTCGGGGTAGTCGAAGGGCGCGATGTCCAACGATGTGACCGCGTGGCCCTTGTTCAATAGGTAGCGGGTGAGGTTGATTCCCAAGAAGCCCGCGCCACCAGTAATCAGATACGTTTTTTGCTCAACTGCCATGATTTCTCCATAAACAGGTTCGAATGTTTTAGCTCGAACCTTGAACCTCGTGCCTCGAACCTTAACTTAGAAATTCCCACCCTGTACCCTGATGGCCGAACTGAAACGCTTCGGGATTGAGGATCTCCGCGAGAATTTGCAGCGACTCCAACAGGCGCGGGCCGGGGCGATTAAAATAAGCGTTGCCGTCGGTGATAACTACACGCCCGGCCTTT
>JACMMD010001116.1 GCA_014379235.1 Anaerolineae bacterium | reverse complement strand
GCGCGGTCTGATAAGCCGACGACACCGCCAGCACATTGGTCTTTTCGCGCAGCATTTCTACCGCGCGGGCAAGGTTACGCTCCGGCTCGATATTCGACCCCAATGAGACGTACATAATCTCAGGCGAAGTCATCCGCAGTCCGTTCGATGACCACGCCAACTGTGTCGGCAAAACGCAGCGCTCCCGGCTTATGAACGCGAACCTGCACCCAAGCCGCGCCATGTGCCACCACGCAAATACGCGCAATCGCCGTCGCCAGCGCTTCGACCAGCGCATACTCCGACGCCTCAACGTGCTGAATAATGGCCTTCGCCACCGTGCGATAGTTGAACGCATCGTCAGGGTTATCCGTCAGCCCCGCCCGCCGCATATCCGCCCCGATTCGCAGCCCGATCACCACATCCTGCTTGTCCTTGCGCTCGTGTTCGCTGAAACCAATCACGCAGCGCAGTCGCAAATTGTCGATTTCGATAATGTCCATGTCTCTCCCTTAGCTTGTCAGCGATCAGCTTATCAGCAATCAGCCAAAAGCTTTTAGCCTCTAGTTGTTGTGTTGCAAACATCACACTTTTAAGTACCGGCGGATCATGATCCGCCTCTACAACGTGGCATCCTTGCCTCTAGTCTCTCGCTTTTATCTCGAACCTCGTACCTCCACCCTTCTTCACTCAGAACTCAGCACTGATTTGCTTGTATGATTAGATGAGCGCTCAATGAAGCACTTTATTCACAGCGCAGACATCTCAGGTTATATTAAGCAATCGGAAGTATCATTTTAACATCGCGTAAAATTATCTTCATAGTTCAACGATAAAGGCCCACGCCATGACCACTACACGCCACAAAAATAACACCGACGCACGTAAATCTCCAAAGACACCGACGCCACAAACCAACCGTGACTACGAAGTTGGCGACGACGAACCTTCGACAACCGAAAATATCGCCGCGATGGAACAGCGAATGAAAGATGCTGACTTTCTCCAACGCTACGAACTCGACCTGCCGCCTGTCGATCATGACGCTATCAAAGCGGCGACGGTTGACATTCTGACCGCCGTTGGCGAAGACCCCAACCGCGAGGGTCTGCTCGGAACGCCTCGCCGTGTCGCAGGCATGTACGACGAACTTTTGAGCGGCTATCGCGTTGACCCCGTGAAGCTCATCAACGGCGCGCTGTTCGCCGTCGAATACGAAGATATGGTCATCGTCAAAGACATCGAGTTCTATAGCCAATGCGAACACCACCTTCTGCCATTTTATGGCCACGTTCACGTCGCCTATATCCCCAACGGCAACGTCATCGGCCTGTCGAAAATCCCGCGCATTGTCGATATGTTCGCCCGCCGTTTGCAGCTTCAAGAGCGCATGACGCACCAGATCGCCACTTTTGTCGATGAAGTTCTGAAACCCTGCGGCGTCGGCGTTGTAGCTGAGGGTGTTCATATGTGCTCGATGATGCGCGGCGTTCGCAAAGCCGACTCCAGCATGACTACCAGCGCGATGCTTGGCAGCTTCCGCACCAACGCCAAAACACGCGCCGAATTTCTCGATCATTTGCATCGCGGTTAACGTTACAAAACACTCTCACGCATACGATTGCGTAAAAATTCACACAACTAAAGTTATCGTTGTGTCGAGCCTATGTGCAAGTGTAAAACGTTTCACATGCTAAAGTTTGTTTCATTTGCGGTTTTTCCAACGGTTTTCTCACGCATTTTATATGACTTCAAGGGGCAGAGTTATTTACAACCTGTGTATCTTATGAGACAATCATGAGTGATAGTGTATGAAACGTCTGGATTTTAGGACTGCACCCGCGTGCCTCGTTTGACCTCTTTACGAAAGCCGCTACTGCATCTGGGCCACGTCAGCTTACCTATCTCTCTGACTGTCTGTTTTTAGTGCCCCACAGGAGTTTGTCGTGGTAAAGAAGTTGTATGTTGGCAACCTGCCGTACACCATTACCGAGGCGCAGCTGCGCGAACTGTTCTCGCAAGTCGGCGAGATCGCGGACGCGACTGTGATTATGGATCGTGAAACCGGACGTTCGAAGGGTTTCGGTTTCGTGGAGATGGCTACCGAAGAAGAGGCACAGGAAGCGATTCGCCGTTTCAACGGCTTCTCGATGGCTTCGCGCAGCCTCACAGTCAACGAAGCGCGCCCGCGTGAAGAGAGTGGTGGCGGTGGTGGCTACGGTGGCGGCGGCGGTGGAGGCTACGGTGGCGGGGGTGGTGGTGGTGGTAACGGTGGTCGTCGCGGCGGTGGCGGCGGCGGTGGTGGCTACGGTGGCGGCGGCAGTGGCGGTGGTGGCGGCGGTGGCCGGGATCGTTACTAGTTCGCATTCAAATTGAATATCCAATCCCCTCACGGCGTCCGCTGCGAGGGGATTTTTGCTTTTAATACCCCTGCTAAAGCGAATTCAAATACTGCATTGACCGCTTGACTTTTTGAAGTAACGCGCTATATTGATAGAACATCTGTGCATACGCACTGAGACGCACATCAAAGGAGCATCCACATTGAATACAGTCACTTCAAAAGATGGCACGACGATTGCGTTCGATCAGAAAGGTTCGGGGCCGCTGGTTATTCAGGTCGATGGCGCGCTTCAATCACGGGCGCTCGACTTTGGAACGAACCAGCTCGCTGCGCTCCTTGCGCCCCACTTCACCATCATCAACTATGATCGTCGTGGGCGCGGCGACAGCACCGATACGCAGCCTTATGCACTAGAGCGTGAAATCGAAGACATCGAAGCGCTGATCGACCATGAAGGCGGATCGGCTTACCTATACGGCATATCCTCTGGCGCTGCCCTTGCGATGGAAGCGGCAGTCGCACTTGGCAGCAAGGTCAAGAAGTTGGCCATGTACGAAGCGCCCTACAACGATGACGAAACTGCGCGGCAAACGTGGGTGAATTACGTCAAGAAGATTAAAGCGCTGAATGCTGAAGGTCGCGGCGATGATGCAGTGATCGCCTTTATGCAGCTTGTCGGTATGCCTGATGAGCATGTCGAGGGGATGCGCCAGCAGCCATTTTTCGCCCCGCTCGCCAAGATCGGGCATACGCTCGCCTATGATGCCGCCGCGCTCGGTGACGAGTCCGCAGTTCCCACAGATACTGCCGCCCGCGTCACCATACCGACGCTCGTCATGGATGGCAGCGAGAGTTACCCGTTCATGCACACGGCGGCGGTGGCCCTTGCAAAGGTGATGCCCAACGGTCAGCAGCGCACGCTCGAAGGCCAAACACATGAGGTCGCTCCCGACGCGCTTGCCCCCACGTTGATCGAGTTCTTTACCGCCTAAGCAGGTTAGAGGAAAGCGATCAACGATGTTTAATCACGTCAGCGCAGTTGTGCTGTTCGTGCAGGATTTCGAGAAGTGTCTAGCCTTCTATCGGGACACGCTCGGCCTACCGGTGGCACAGCTTGAACCAAAATTTGCCGCGTTCAAAATGCACGATCAAGATTTTGCACTGCTGCATGTGTCTAACGCTGCGGAGATGGTCACTGCCGAGATAGACGGCCCGCCCGCCAGAGGCGTTAATCCTCTCATGCTGTGCGCCAGAGTTCAGGACGTTGATGCTGCTTATGAAACGCTCAAGGCAAAAGGTGTCGAGTTTACACAAGGCCCCACCAGTCAGTATTGGGGTCTCCGCACGATTTACTTCAAAGACCCCGAAAGCAACATCTGGGAATTTGCACAGCCGCTCACGCCGGAGCAGCAAGCGCGGTTCTCTGCGGACAATCCACCAGCATAGCCTGTCCAAGCCGTGATAAAGCCGCCGAAACTCGTTCTCAAACCGGAGATTGAAATCTCCGGTTTTTGATTCTGCAAGATCGTCAAGCGCGAAAATTTCTTTCGCCTATTATTAACTGTGTAGTCACGTCCGTATTTCACAAGTTCGTGAGGACACGCACGATGCAGCATCAATCGCGTCTGATAGTCTTGATCGGGCTGCTGGCGATAATCGCCTTCGCTGGCAGTGTCACACAAGCGCAATGTCGCGCAGGCTGCCCATCGTCCGACGATGATAGCAGCTCTAGCAGCGAACCGCCCGCTCCGGTACAAGATCAGGACAGCGACGGCGTACTCGATTTTGTCGATGGCTGCCCCACACTGGCCGGCACGGGTTTCAACAACGGCTGTCCCGATGGCAGCGCGGCGACGGCTGTCCCCGGTGACACGGGCACAAATGGTGTCGCCCCTCCACAAACGTCCAATCAAACGATAGCCGTAACATGGGCCTCGATGGAAACGTGTATGGTCGGCATCGGGTCAGGCGCGGCCTCAAGCGTCAATGTGCGCCAACAACAAACGGTCAACTCCGCTATCATCGGCCAGCTTGCGCCGGGAACGCAGTTCGAGCCATGGTTCCGCGATTACGACGAAAACAATGAAGTCTGGTTCGGCGGCGCACCGTCGGCGGGCGGTTATGGTTGGGTCAAAGACAGTGTAGTGATCGACAACGGCCTGTGCGCCAACCTAGCGCAGGTGATTCACGTCGACGCCTCTGACGAACCGATTGGCATCGTTTTCGATCCCAATGCGATCCCGCGCATGTCGCCCTCGGACACGCGCTTCGTTGACCTGCTCGACCAGCAGCCGAGTGCGATGTTCATGTCGCTTTACAGCGGGCTTACTCCCCCGGATCCCACGCCTCTACCGCCGCCGTCAATGCCGCCGTTTCAATTTAACGGCTTGGGCGACCTGTCCAACAACCTGATGCTGGTGATCGGTGGCTCGTCGAATGCATCGAGCATGATGGAAGTGGTCGATGATCCCTACGCCATGTTCATCGTGCTGCCGCCCATTGGCAATGACGAGGGTCAATGCCCGGCGGATTCGCTGCTGATGGGCCTCGTCCAAAACGGGCCGCTGCTCTCGAACTCGGCGCTGTCAGAATCGCCCGAAACGGGTGAGCAGATGTTCGACATCAACTCGTTAGAGGGGCTGCTGGCCGCGTTGCAAGCGCAGATGGCCGATGGAGCGGTTGACGCCGATACACTGGCGGCCGTGATCGCAGCGCTGCTCGACAAGCTGGCACAGGATAGAGTAAATCCCGGTCAAGCGGCGGCCCTTTTCGGCGCGATAGCGGCCAGCGCTGGCGACATGGATTCTGACGCGCTGGCGGCGATGCTGGCCGCATGGTTGGCGAAGCTGCAAGCCGATCTGGACGCGGGCAATCTCGACCCCGATACGCTGGCCGGCATCCTCGGCATTTTGCCCGTAGGATTCAGCAGCGCGGCGGAAAATCAGGAAGAATTGGCGGCACTGCTGGCGGAACTGGCAGCGCTCGAAGCGCTGCAAGCACAACAAGAGGCACAGGAGCAGTTGGGAGCGGCACAGGAGAACAGCGACACTTCCGAGCAAGACGCACTGCAAACCGTGCAGGAGAACAGCGACACTTCCGAGCAAGACGCACTGCAAGCGGCACAGGAGAACAGCGACACTTCCCAGCAAGACGCACTGCAAGCAGCACAGGAGAACAGTGACAGTTCTCAGCAAGACGCACTGCAAGCAGCGCAAGAGAACAGCGACACTTCCGAGCAGGACGCACTGCAAGCAGCACAGGAGAACAG
>JACMMD010000010.1 GCA_014379235.1 Anaerolineae bacterium | reverse complement strand
AGAAGATGGTGAACAACGCGGCCAGCCAGATATTGACACCGTACTTGACCACCAATACGCCCAACACGACGATCAAAAAGCCAAAGACCGAGCCTATCGAAAGGTCGATCTCGCCCGCCACCATCACGTAGGTCATGCCTACCGCCACGATCCCCACGAGTGCGATGTTGCGGATCATGTTGTACAGGTTGAGCGTGGTCAAAAAGGTCACTGGCGCGGCTACCGAGAAGAAAATAAACAGCGCGATACCCACGAGGGTCAGTGCCGCGTTACGATTGGCGATCAAGCGCCGCCAAAATGACTGCGGACGCGCCACCCCCGCGATGACTTCCTGACTCAATACTTCGGTTATCGTATCATCGGCATCATCGAAATTATCCGCCGCCATCGGTGTTGAGCTGCTCATGGCTGGTTTTCCTTCGATCACAGGATGTCGACACCGACGATCATCTTGACGATTTCATCGGGTGTCGTTTCGCCTTTATGCTTGACGCCGACTAGGCGGCCACGTCGCAGCACCAGAATGCGGTCTGCTACCGAAAACACATGGCGCATGTTGTGGCTGATGACCACGACGCCGTTACCGTCGGCTTTCAAGCGCAGGATCAGGTCGAGCACCTTGCGCGATTCTTTGACACCGAGCGCGGCAGTCGGCTCGTCCATGATGATGATGCGCCCGTTTTGTGAGGTCGCCCGCCCGATAGCGATGGACTGTCGCTGACCGCCGGAAAGTTGCCCGGCCTCAACTGTGAGCGAAGGGATATTCACCCGTAAATCGCTGATGACCTTTTGCGCGTCGGCCAGCATTTTGCGGCGGTCTACGAAGAAGCGCCAGCGCACAGGCTCACGCCCCAAAAACAGATTCGAGGCCACATCGCGCACATCGACCAGCGCGAGATTTTGAAACACCGTCGCAATCCCGAGTTCACGCGCTCGATGTGGGTCGCTGATGCGTACTGCCTGCCCTTGGACGTGGAGTTCGCCCTTATCGGGTTGGTGAACGCCGCTCAGGATTTTGGTGAGTGTGGATTTGCCCGCGCCGTTGTCGCCGCAGATGGCGAGAATTTCACCTTCGTTGATGTCAATATCGACATCTTGCAAGGCGCGAACGTGCCCGAAACTCTTGGAGAGGCCGCGCCCCTGCACAAAGGCGCTGCTGGTCGTTGTTTCAGTCGCCATAAGTTATCGCTTCCTTCGCAGTCATTTTGTAGGGGCGCTTCGCGAAGCGCCCCTACGCGGTTGCAATAAATTACTGCGTATCGCCGTAGGCTTCGGCCTTGGCCAGCCAAATGGCCGTCTGTGCCTGAATGCGCGGCAGGTCTTCGAGCAGAAGCGGCGCTTCGCCCGTCGTGATCGAGGGATATGGATAGCCATCGAATACGCCGAAGGCCGCCGCGCCGGAGAACAGACCCATCAGGTACTGCTGCTGGTCAGTGCCCCACTGAATCCACCCTTGTTCGAGAAGCTGCTGGTGAGAGGGCGGCATATCCACCGAACCCGCGGCCATCTGGCCCGGTTCCATGTCGCGCTCTTGCATCGCCCGCACAAGCGGAACGACGTTGCCGCCCGTAATCAACCCTGCAAGCGTATCGCCCTTGGAGT
>JACMMD010001115.1 GCA_014379235.1 Anaerolineae bacterium | reverse complement strand
CGGCGTTTTACTCGCGGGTGTTACGCAGCAGCTTGCTCGAAGTCATGGGTGAGGATTACATCCGCACGGCGCAGGCCAAAGGTGTCTCGCCGCGCATGGTGATGATTTCTCACATTATGCGAAATGCGCTGATACCTGTCGTTACGCTGGCGGCGTTAGATTTGTCCCTGCTGCTCGGCGGTGTCGTCGTCATCGAAGCCGTGTTCGGCTGGCCGGGTATCGGCTTGCAGGCGTGGACGGCCATTCGCAATCAGGATACCCCAGTCATCATGGGCACCGTCTTGTTCGCGTCGATTGCGGTGGTGTTTCTCAACTTGTTCGTTGATTTGCTCTATGTCGTTCTCGACCCGCGTGTACGGCTGACTACAGGGACAAAGCGTGGTTGAAGTCATTGATGTAAAGAAGCAGCGGCGCGGTTTTTGGATACGCTTCTGGCGGCTGCCGCGTGCATGGGTGGGCGCGGCCTTGGTGGGATTGGTGTTATTCGGCGCGCTGCTGGCTCCGTTATTGGCGTGGGCAGACCCGCTCGAACAATTCCGAGATGGTCTCTCGGACTTGGGTACGCCGCTGCCGCCATCAGCAGAGTACATTATGGGCACTGACCATCTTGGCCGCGATATGTGGAGTCGCGTTTTGTACGGCGCGCAGATTTCGCTGATGGTGAGTCTGGTGGCCAACGTGACGGCGGCGGTAATCGGAACAATCGTCGGCGCGCTTGCTGGCTACTTTTCCGGCGCGATTGATACCGTGCTGATGCGGCTGACCGATGTGCTGCTGGCCTTCCCGGCGATCTTACTGGCGTTGGGATTGGCGGCGGTGCTGCGTCCGAGCATCCCCGTTGTGACGATCATTTTGACGGTGATTACGTGTCCGGCGCTGGCGCGATTGGTTCGCAGCCAAGTGCTAACTCTGCGCGAACGCGCCTTTGTCGAGAGCGCGAGAGCATCCGGCGCTGGCGATTTCTATATCATCCTGCATCATATTCTGCCGCATACGGTGACAGTGACAGTGGTGTGGGCGACGTTGAGTTTCGCCAGTACGGTACTTGTCGAATCGTCGTTGAGCTTTTTGGGCGTGGGTGTGCCTTTGCCGATGTCCACTTGGGGCAACATGATCGCTGAGGGGCAGACACGCTATCGTATCGCCCCTTGGATGATTATTGTGCCGACGGCTGCCATTTTGATAACGACGTTGGGTTTTAACTTGTTAGGCGATGCTGTGCGCGATGCGCTCGACCCGCGCACGGCGCAGCGTCAGTAGATTTGGGATAGTTTGATGAGCGAACAATTTCCGGTCAAGGAAAGTTATATCCCGTTCAAGGGCTATCGCACATGGTATCGAATCGTTGGCGATAGTGAAGCGCCGGGAAAACTGCCGCTGTTGTGCTTGCATGGGGGGCCGGGAGCGGCGCATGATTACATCGAGCCGCTGCAAGCAATGGCCGCGACGGGGCGGCGTGTCATCCTTTACGATCAGTTAGGGTGTGGCAACTCAAATACCCCGCCTAATCCTTCGATGTGGACGCCAGAATTGTACGTAGAAGAGATAAACGTCGTGCGGCAGGCGCTCGGACTTGACCATCTTCACCTGCTCGGTCAATCGTGGGGCGGAATGCTGGCAATGGAATACATGCTGACTCAGCCGGAAGGCGTTGCCAGTGTGACGATTGCCAGTTCGCCGGCCAGCATGGAGCAGTGGGTATCAGAAGCTAATCGCCTACGCGGTGACATGCCGCAAGAGGTTCAGGCTGCGCTCACTCGCCACGAGCAAACTGGCGATTACGGTCATCCCGAATATGCAGCAGCGTCGACAGAGTTTAACAAGCGCCACGTATGCCGCGTTTATCCGTATCCAGATTTTGTGCAGCGCACGTTCGATATGCTTGATTTTAAGAACAAGCCTGAAGTGTATAACACCATGAACGGCCCGAACGAGTTTCATGTGGTTGGCACGTTGAAGCATTGGAATGTGATTCCGCGTTTG
>JACMMD010001114.1 GCA_014379235.1 Anaerolineae bacterium | reverse complement strand
TGAAAGGTGAAGAATTGTGGTGCGGAGTTGATGGGTACATCGACGCGCACAGGCACATTGAACTCAATCTCCGTCGAGCTGACTGGAGTGCGACCTTCCAGCCGCAGCACAAAATCGCCCGTCGTCCCCCCCGCTCCGCCGACAATCAGTGAGTACGACCCGCCATTGGCCGTAAAGAACGAGATACGCGCATCGCCTTCGCCAAAGCTGAACTGATCGTTGTCACTGGAAGCAAGCTGTTCTTGAGCTGGCCCGAGCAAAATCACGCTCGGGTCCATCTCCGATGTCAGCCCCACCACACGGACTGTAATCAGGTCGCCCGCGCTGGCGTTGAAATTATAAACAGCTAACGGCGCGGCAGTGCTGATATTGCCAACAACTGTTGCGCCATAGTTGATCGTTTCGCCCGACTGTGCAAGGCTAACGCCGCCAACAAACACGCTGGTGATTGTCATGAGAACTACCGCAACCAGCGCTAAGATCACATGAGGTCGTGTTACCGTTCGAAGTAGCATATGTCCTCCTGAACCAAGTGCTAAACCTAAGTTCCGAGTGTTATGAATAGCGATTTTGATCTCGCGTGGCTGTGGCACACTGCCCCTCTGAAAGCCGTGCGCCCCTACGTATCACCTTAGCATTGTTCGTAAGATTGGGGCAAGCAAAATGGCATAAAAAACCTGCTAAAACTGCGACGAGGGGACGAATGGGCTAGAGTGGGGAATCGTAGGGGCGTTCTATTGAACGCTCCTCATCGCTTTTTGGTGAGCGTTAGGCGGTTGAGGGTTTGTAGGGACGCTTCGCAAAGCGCCCCTACATTGGTTGTGTTTTATCGGAAAGGCGAACGCCCAATATCGACGCCTGCCGTGATGCTCGGAGCGCGACAGATGACATTACGACCACTGAGCAGCAGCACTTCCCACGTCAGCGACGGGATGAACAGTTCGCTGTGATCCAGCAACACTACACCGAGATCGATACGCAGGTTGCTGCGGCTGGATGCCGTTGGCGCAGTGACGATCAACGCGCCGTTACTGGCATCATATACGCGCACTTCATAAACTGCGGACGATGGTGCGCCAACCGCTCGATCCCAGAAGAACGCCATCGGCGCATAAGCGAAACCGTCCGTTGGTGAGGTGGCGCGGAACGTGCTGCAATCGACACCGGATGAACCGCCTGCACTCCCGCCGCTCGTTCCACCCGTGCTGCCGCCTGTACCGCCACCGGACGGCGCTTGTGGCTGTGACGGCGGAATCGACGCCCCTTCGCAGCCAAGCGGGATGATTAGCTGCGTGCCCGGAAATACGAGATCAGGGTTGCTGATGTTGTTGGCCGCCGATAGGCAGCGCACCGTCGTGCCGTAGCGTATGGCGATGCGGAACAGCGTTTCGCCAGCAGCAACGACGTGCGTCGCGGTTTCGCCGCTTGGAATGCTGACCGGCGGCAGCGTGTCCGTCGTTGGCGCTGCTGGCGTGGTTATGCCATCTGGCGTCGGGCTTGGAACGCCTTCGATGGTAGCAGTCGGCGTGGGGGTTGGTGCGGCAGCCGCCAGCGCATCGAATGCACGTTGGGCTATCGCGCCCATTTGCAGTTCTTCCTCACTTGCCGGTCCCGGCGGAAACACTCGCGTGATCGTGCCGTTGGCATCGAGTTCAGCGAAGCTGGTTTCGCCCTCTTCAATGACGATATCTCGCCCAACGATGCCCGCCGCCCCATGATGAACGGTGATCGTCATCTGTTGGGCGTTCAGGTGGCGAACCGTAATCATCGAGCCGAGCCGGATATGCGCGCCGTTCATCTGCAAATCGACAACGACACCATCGGGGCTTTGAATGGCCAGCATTGACGGCGCTTCGTTGCAGCCAACGGTGCCGATGCCCGAAGTGAAATAGAACGATTGCATCGGCGTAATAGCGCGAGTGGTCAGCGCGGGCAGCCGATCCAACACCAGCAAATCCGACGTGACTAAATCCTCTTGGCGTAACCACACTGGCTCGTTTTGAATGATGACGCGCACAAAACCGCCAGCGGTAGTCATATCAGCGCTCACACCGTCGGCGGGCAGGACACGCCCCGCGTTGACCCGTGCCATCACGAACGAGGTCGGGTCTGGCGCTTCGAACAGGTCAGCCACGACCCGTGTGGTCACGTCGATGAGCGGTTGAGCCGGAAGCTCCGCCGTCTCCACCGGAATACTATTGCTAACCTGTGTATCGCCAAGCATCAGGAAGGTTACGCCCTGTCCCGGCAGCGTACCGGGAACGTTGGCCTGCACATTCATGACCGCGATGCCCCACTCATTATTCGCTGTACTGAGCGGCGCGGTGTTGATCGTTTGCAGCGCGGTTAGTTCAGTGCGGTCTGCTGGAGTCGTAAAAAATTCTGGCGCGACTTCTTGCGAAAATGTGGCATTCACCCGGTTGTTACCATAGCAAACGCTGTTGCGCCCCAACCCTGCACAACTGCTGCCCAACGCGATCAGGGCGTTATCCACCAACGCGGGGCAAAGGCTGGGGTCGTTGGTGTCTGTTTGAGCATAACTGGGCCGGAGTGTATACCGACCTATGGTGGTCATCAGAGCGGAGATCAGGAGCAAAATGAGCAGAAAAGCAGGCCGCCGCATGAATATTTTCTCCATCGTTGCAATATCGTCTGCGATTTTACTGTATCACAGTTTCGTTATACATGCCCGCAGCTTACTCTCAAGGTTTTGCGGCCATAAAAAACAGCGCCACGCAGTTAAGCGTGACGCTGTTGAATATTCGATTGGTGGTGAAACCTAGCTGAGTTCTTGTTCTTCTGCGCCCAGCAAACGTACCGTCGGCGACAAGCGCAGCGGCGGAACTACACCGGGATCCACGAGGAAGAAGACATAGGTACCGCGTCCTGCGGTAAACAGGTGCAGGTAACGCAGATTGCCTTCGCCATCAAACTCGCAGAAGTAGTGGGCATCCCACAGGTCGAGAATACCACCCTGATCGCTGACCTTGTAGACGGCTACTTGGTCACAGGTGACATTCCAACGGGCGATAGTGTCGATGATGTATTCGTGGAAACCGCACAAAATGTCAGCACCAAGAACGTCACCACCCTCGAAACCATAGAGGTCGCTAACGGGTTCAGGGTTCTGGCACGATGGTTCGTTCGGGGGCGGAATATCATCATCGTCGTCGTCGTCGCCTGAGCCGCCTGTTCCCGTTTGCGCGCCCACAGACAGTGGTGCTGCAACGATGGCCGTGGTGACCATGACGAGCAGCAGCAATAGAATGAGGGTACGTAGGTTCAAGAATCTTCTCATGTCCTGCTCCTTGAGCTATTGGTGTTACTTGATTTTAAATTACTTAGCCTAATAGTAGGGCGAGATACACCATATCGTCAAGTGCAGCGGGCAATTTTGGCTGTAATTGCGCGCCATCTTGTGACGATCAGACGATCTCCAACTCGTTAAGCGGGGCGCATGCCCGGTGGCAAACCATCCAACGGCTCATCGCCACCAGTGGTATCTGTGCCGCCGCCCGTCGTATCCGTACCGCCACCAGTGGTATCCGTGCCACCGCCTGTCGTATCCGTACCACCACCAGTGGTGTCTATACCACCACCAGTGGTATCCGTACCGTCACTACCTGTCGTATCCGAGCCAGTGCCGCTGCTGTTATTCGAGCCGCTACTACCCCCGCCGTTTGTACCACCAGCGCCATCTTCGCCCGAACCTGCCGCTTCCAATGCTGCGGCAAGCGCTTCATCGAACGGCGGAATTTGTTCAGTCAAAGGCACGTCGATGAGGTAATGCAGCATATTCGGCGAAACATTTTCCAACGTTGACAGCCGTACCAGTTCGCCCCGTGTGAGGCGGCGCGGGGCCGACCAACTGCCTGTCACCTTGCCATCGGGGCCCATCAGCGCCAGAATCGTGTATCCCGGCGGGACTGGGTTGCCATCAACCGTCACCAGTCC
>JACMMD010001113.1 GCA_014379235.1 Anaerolineae bacterium | reverse complement strand
TTGCTCCCATGTCAGCCGCCGCACCAGCCAATACATCAGCAGCGAATAGGCGAGGACGTGCGCGGTCATTTCGAGTTCGAGCGCGTGGTAGCTCCAACCGCCGAACAGCCGCGCTAGGGCAATCGTCGCCAAACGTGGCGGGTAAAATACGGCGGCCTGTGTATCTGCGATGAAGGGCAGTCCACCATTGTTGTAAGGATTCCAGAGCGGGACTTCGCCCTCTGTGAAGCGCTGATATTGATAGCCCGCGAACGCCACGAACTGACCGGAGAAATCACCTTTGGTCAGCGACGCTTGATCGCCCACGATGGGCGTGAACAGCCGCCAGAAGAAAAGCAGCCACAAGGCGACGAGCGCGACAACGGCGCGGAAATCGTGGGATTTCGCCAGCGTTCGCATAGTCACTAACGCAACAGCCGCCGAATGAGTGAAACGGTCAGCAGCAAAATACGTTTCCAGATCGGCTGCGGGTCGTTCTCGCCGCGCACCCATACCGATTTCACCAGCCACTTTTTCTCGTCTGGCAGGTGTGCGGCGACGACGTGCAAGGGACGTCCGCTAATGGTTTTGATGAACTTGGTATCGCCGTCATCTTCCTGTTCGCGGCGGTCTGGCTTGCTGATGGCGTTCAGAACCATATCATCGCTGATGCGGCGCAGCTTCATACGCTCCTGCGCGTGGTGCGTGAAGATCGCATTTTTGACTTCGTGATGGCGTTGTCGCTGCATTGATATGCCTCAGTTTCAGAGGGCGTAACATGTTACGCCCCTACAGTGCCGTATTGTAGCACGAGCGTTATTCTTCGGGTGGTCGCGGCGGGACAATACGCACACGACTGAGATAGATATAGTTATCAGCCATGCCACCATCGTCAGTGACCACGCGCAAACGTTGGAACGAGCCATCGTCCGCCTGTAAGTAAAAGCCGACTTCAAGTTCGTATATGCCGGGAACAGCCGTTTCGTTGATGTTCAGCGTGTGCGTATCTTCGACGATTTCTCCCGGTTGCCACGAAGATGTCGGACGTGTCCATGCAACAGGCTGCCCATCTGAGCCAGCAGTAATCGTATAGGTCGCGGGGTCGATGATGTGCGCGAACACGGTGTAATTCGGCTCGATTGCGCGCAGTCCGCGCCAGTAAAGGGTTAGCTCGGCGGGTTGGCCGACGGTGGGCGTAAGAGTGGACAGTTTATAGCCAACGAGTTCGATCTGATTATCGAAGTTCACGCTGACCGGATTAGGTACGTCTGATGCACTCTCGTTTGGCAGCAGTTCGACCTGCCCAATCGTGACGGTTTCGAGATCATTCAGCGATGAGCGTAAACGTTCACCTGTGGGCAGATGATACCAGCCGACGTTGACGTTGAGCGTCGTTGGCGCGTAGGCGGTACGCGGCACGTAGATCGCAATCGGGTTCGACCAGTGGAAGGTGGCGGGTAAGTCACTGGTGGCGAGTGTGCCGCCACCGGGATAAATATCGCGCTGGCTGATGATGACACCTTCGGGCGTGGTCAAGTGAACGAACATGCTCCAATCGCGCACAACGGGGTCGATGATTTGCCAATCCACCTGCGCGTAAACGTATTCGCCGGGACGCACCGCTGGTGTGAGAACTGCGGGATCAGGCACATAGCCTATCATGCCGTTCGCGCTGTCGTCCTGTCGAAAGGCAAAGGCGGTTAGTGCGGTAGGAAGCGGTGATGGCGGCGCATAGGTCGGCATGATGAAAATGAAGGGTGCGATCACGGTCACGGCTGCGAAATACAGGGCAGTCGCGCTCATGGTTATAGGCTGTAAACGGCGCGGGAACGGCCACGTCAGCCCGACGGCCATCCACAGCGAAATACATGACAGCGCACCGAAAATCAGCCTACCTTGTGAGGCGGGGGTTTCGCTTGTCCAGCGTAAATAGGATATGAATGTAACCAGTGGCCACAGCAGAGTCACCGCCGCCGGCAGCCATTGGTCGAGCGTCCAACGGCGTCGCAGCAATGTGTAGCCAACGAAAGCAAGCGCGCTCAAGAGAGCCACACCGCCAATAACGTTGAAGATCAGATAGTTCGCGTCCGGCATGGGGACGTTCATGCCGCCGAAAAATCCCCAATATGCCTGCGTGAAGCTGTGGCGCTCCGCCCAAAGCTGCTCCGCGTTGGCCGGAACGAGCCGCCGCCCGACGACGTTGAGAAACATCTCCATACCTGTCGGATCGCCATAGAGATCGAAGTTTCGCCAGTACCACCAGCCCGCGATGACAATCGTCAGCGCGCCGGAGATCAGCCCGCCATAGATCAATGGCCGCCAGTTCCGCAGTCGAATACTCACGACCAGCAGCGCCAGTCCGATCAATGGCACAAAGAAGCCGAGATTGAGTTTGGACAACAGTGCCGCGCCCGTGACGATGCCGATTACGACATAGGTTTGCCAGTGGGGGAGCGTTCGTGTTTTGAGCAGTCGCACCACAAACAACGTCAGCAATCCGCCGAGCAGGTTGGAGAGGTTGTCGTTGTTGACCGATGTGCTGATGAATACGAACATCGGCAGGTAGGCGTTGAGCGCCGCCGCTCCTAGCGCGACAATGGGTTTATCGGGAAAGATTTCACGCGCCAGCAGGTAGGTGACTAAAATTGTCGCAGCGCCGAGCGCAATCGAGAAGAAGCGCACGCTATGAACCGCCAATGCTGTGCCGCGCCACGGAAAGGTTTCGGCATCGGCGCGGTGGACGATCATGTTGGCGTTGCGATCCGGGCGAACAATGCCGATGTCCGCGTGAGGATTAATGCGGCGCACGTTCTCTAGATCGGACGTGTCGATTCCGGCTGTGAGTAGCGCACTGGCAAGATAATACAGTGGCGCTTGACTGCCTTCCTGCCGCCATGGCCCGACATTGCCGGGGTTCTGGACGGGAAGTTGGAAGCTGTTGTTGGCGATGAAATGCACCATCGGGTAGTGCCACAGTTCGTCAGAGACTTCAAAAATGGGGACGACGACGCTGTAAACGCTGGCGATCAGGATGTAAGTTGAAAGTATGAAGGTTAACATGCGATGCTGGATAAGCGGCTTCAAACGGTTGCCTTGATGCGCTGAAAAAACGCGACGTGATCTTTGGCGATCTGCGACCAATCGAACTGGCGGGCAAGCTGACGTGCTCCCTGTCGTAGTCGTTGGCGCAGTTCGGGCGAATCGTATAGGCGCTGTAAGCTGCGCGTCAAGGCTGCGCTGTCGCTCGGCGGGAACAGCAGCATGTTTTCGCTGTCGATAAAGGCTGGGGTTTCGGTGCGCGGGATGGTCGTCACTATCGCTCCGCCATACAGCAGCGCCGCCATGAGGCTGCCGCTGCGATACGATGCACCGTCACTGAACGGCAGCACCACAACATCACTGGCCGCGAGAAATACGCCTACAGCCCCATCGTTGATGTAACCCGTCCAATGGACCAACGGCGAAATGCCGAGCGTTTCAATGCGCTGATCGACTTCCGCAGCATAGTCCGCGTCGGTGGGTTCGTTGGTGCTGGTGCGGCCACCGATCATCATCAGGCGAACGGGTACGCCCGCTTGATGCAGCGATGCAACGCCATCGAGCAGCGTTTCTAAGCCTTTGCCTTGCTTTAGGAAACCGAAGTGCGCGATCAGAAAATCATCCGGC
>JACMMD010001112.1 GCA_014379235.1 Anaerolineae bacterium | reverse complement strand
CTCTTCAATCATCATTCGTCCCTTTGCAACGGATAAGCACTTACTTACAGATGTTACGCAGTCAGCCTGAAATTTGTACTCAGACAGTGGGTTTAAACCCACTGTCTACAAGTTCAAAGTGCGTAAGGTCAGTTACTTACCTACGTTATATCCGTATCACTGGTTGTTCAATTTCCTCTAAAATACAGAATATCGTCAGTCAAATGCTTTCGGGTACAATGTAGCGTGTTGCCGACTGTTTAGCGAGAACGTAACCGCCCCATGAGAGCTTTGGAACTCACCCAACAATTTAGCGCGTCCATTAGTGAGAGCAAACCCGTCCTCACCTTGCGTCAGGTGCGAATCCCGGTATGGGCACAGGCGGCGCTGATATTCGCTGGCGCGCTGATAACCATGATGACCCTGATTTTCGCATCGCCTTACGTGGTTAGCCTCGACAGCTTCTTTCATACGCGCATCGCCAGCGAGTTCTGGCGACAGGGAACGCTCAACCTCGATTTCCCGTGGCTGCCCTACACGATTGCCAACGCTGCAAACTTTGTCGATAACCATTTGCTGTTCCACCTGTATCTCGCTCCGTTTTCGTACTATTTCGGTGACAATGGGGTGCGCGTGGCGGTGGCGGTGGTCGCCGCGGCCAATGTTTTGATGACGTGGTTTTTGCTGTGCGGCATCGGTGTGCGCTACCCGCTTCTGTGGACGATTGCCTTTTTTGGCTTGTCGCTGCCGTTCCTCTTCCGCATGTTGATGATCCGTGTGAACGGCGCGTCGGTTTTGTGTCTGTTGATAACGCTGCATCTGCTGTTACAGAAGCGCTATAGATGGCTCATTCCGATGGGCTTTATCTTCGTGTGGCTGTACTTCGGTTTTATCATCATTATCGCGTTCGCGGCACTGTATACGTTCTCGCTGTATATCGCCGAGAAGCGCTTCGAGTGGCGGCCCATCGCCTATGTGTGTATCGGCGTGGCGCTGGGTATCTTCATCAACCCGTATTTCCCGAAAAATTTGGATTGGATCGCTGACCTGCTTATCACCCGTGTTGACCGTGAAACGCCGCTTGGCGCAGAGTGGCGCGCACCCACTACCGAAGCGCTGTTGTATAACTCGCCGGGGGCATTGTTCGCGCTGTTCTTCGCTTTTCTGCGGCCCACGTTCGGCGGCGGAAAGCGCGATACCGTTGAGAATACGTTGATGTTCACCGCGCTAATGACGCTCGGTATGGTGTTTACAGCGGTACGTTTCTTAGAATATTTCCCGGTCTTCGCGCTGTTGTTCTGCGCGGCGGCATGGGGACGTGTCCCCATAGACTCGTTGTTTAATCCGCGCTTCGAACGCTTGAACGAGCTTGCTCGACGTTTCGCGTGGGTGCCGCTGCTGGTGATCGTAGGCGTATTCACCGTTCGCAATGTGCCATTCACTTATTCCCTTGTTGCCCGCAATGACGACGGTCACCGCTTGTTCGGCGCGGCGGACTGGCTGGAAGTGAACGCTCCTGCTGGATCGATGATTTTCTCGACGGGCTTCAATGACTTCGCGTACCTGTTCTACCACAACCCGCAGCATATCTACGCTATCGGCCTCGACCCGACGTACCTGTCGTTCGAGAGTCCTGAACTGTGGGATTTGTATTACTCCATCATTCAAGGTAACGAAGGCGAGGATTCGGGGCGGCTTATTTTCGAACGCTTCCATGCCGATTTCGTCATCAGCGATAAGCCGCGTGATGGCGCGTTCCACGAATTCGCCGTCAGCGATCCGTATCTCGATCTGGTGTATCAAGATGCGCGTGAGGTCGTCTGGCGTGTTATTGATGTCGAAGCTGAAGCAGCAGCAGAGAATGAACCCACCGGCGAAGAATTGTTTTCTGGTGGCAGCGGTCAAGCTGCCGAAGGTGCGGAACAATCCCAGAGCGATGCGGAAGCCAGAGGGGAAGGCGTTCCGAGTAACGCGGACAATGTTGACAGCAACGGCGACCAATCCGAATAGATAGCGCTGTAGGGGCACGGCATGCCGTGCCCCTACCACACGCCTACGATTATGTGATGGCTTCGCGGCCTTCAAGGGGAGAACACGTTCTCCGGTGTACAATGTGTTGTGAAGTGGTGTTGTTAACGTCGGACGGGTTTATAGGAAATTCGGATGCGTAAACGTTCTGCATGGATGAGCCTTCCGCCACTACCGTTGGTTTCGTTTTTCCTTCTGTTATTAATGAGTTTCGCTCCGTTACAAAAAGCCGCCGCCCAAGAGGCCACAGAAGACGCAGCACAGGTTGACCCAGCCGATGGGGCCGATAGTTTGGCCTCGCCCGCCGCTGTCACCGAACTGCTGTCGCTGACGGTCAATGCGGGCTTCGATGGCTATTTCCGCGATAATAACTGGATGCCGCTGTTCGTGCGTGTGAGCAACGATGGTGACGATGTAACCGGACGTTTGACGGTGCGCCCTGAGCGTACTGGCAGCGGTGTCCCGAACACGTTTAGCACCCCCATCGACATGCCCAACGGTGCGCGCAAAACGGCTTTCTTGTACATCACGGCGCGCAGTTTCGCGCAGCGCATTCTCGTCGAGTTCATCAACGATCAAGATCAGGTCATCTCATCGCAGTCGGTGGCCGTGACGCCGATTCTGCCGCAAGATCAACTGTATGTGGTTGTGACCAACGCGGCAAGCGGTTCGGTGGATTTGAGCGGCGCGCACGTTGGCGGCTACGATGCTTATCAAGCCATCTGGACAATCGACAATATCCCCGATCATGCAGCGGCATTGGACGCGGTAACTTTGCTGGCGTTCAGCGACGTTGATACGGGTTCGCTGACCAGCGCGCAGCATCAGGCGATTGCCGATTGGGTCGCTCGCGGCGGCCATCTGCTGGTGACAGGCGGCCCCAATTGGCAGGCCACTGCCGCCGGACTGACCGACTTACTCCCCATGACCCCTGATAACAGCGCGACGGCGGACAACCTCACGGAGTTGGCCAACTGGCTGCGAATCGACCCGTCGCAGGGTAATTTGGATGAAGCGGCGGTCATCGCAACAGGTGCGCTGCTGCCAGACGCTCAAGTGCTGGTTGAGGTTGGCGGCGAAACAGGTGTTGGGCTTGGTTCGGGCGACAGTGAAAGCGACCCGGCCAGCAGTGAACCAACGCCGCTGCTGATACGCGGCTTGATTGGCGAAGGCGTGGTCGATTACTTGACCGCTGACCCGCTCACCGCGCCGTTACGCGGTTGGTCGGGCATGGATGACCTGTGGTTCTCGCTGCTGACCAGCGTCGGGCCGCAGCCGAGTTGGTCTTACGGCCTGCTGAATACCAGTCGTGCTACCGAAGCCACCGATATTCTGCCCGGTTATGATTTACTGCCGGACGTGCTGCCGTTGTGCGGCTTTCTGGCGGCGTATATCGCGCTGGTGGGGCCGCTGAACTACGTGATCTTGAACCGCATCAACCGCCGCGAATGGGCGTGGTTGACGATTCCCGTGTTCATCGTGATATTTAGCGTGTTGGCTTATGTCGTTGGCTCGAACCTACGCGGCAACGAGGTCACGCTGAACCGTCTCGCGCTGGTGCAGACGTGGCCCGATACCGAACGCGCTCAGGTCGATGAATTGATCGGACTGCTGTCGCCGCGCCGTTCGTCGTACACTCTGTCGCTGACCGACGACGGCTTACTGCGTCCGATCATGCGCGAAAATGTCGGCGGTTCGTTATTCAACAACAACGCGCAGTCCAGCACCGATATTCGCCAGACGGATTTTTTCTCGGCGTTCAACTTCTCGGTGGATGCCAGCTTCATCGCTTCGTTCAGCGCCCAGAGCAGCATCGAGCGCCCCGAAGTCGGCGGACAGGCCAATGTGTTCTACGATGAGGTGAAGGGTCAGCAGGTGGCGCGGGGCGCGGTTCGCAATGACAGCGACGTGACGCTGATCGACCCGGTGATTATGGGGCGGGGCATGACTTTGCGCCTGAGTGATGCGCTCGAAGCGGGCGATGTCGAAACCTTCGAGCTGACGTTTTCCGGCGAAGGGCCGCCCGCACCGTCGCCAGTCGAATACGCGCCGAACATGATCTCGTCGTTGAGCAGCTTCGCGCTGTCGTATCAAGCTAACGTCTCCGAGCAGACGATCATCGACATCGTGGGTGAAGAAAACTACAACATATACGGTTATAACCAGCGCCGCTATCAAGATTTGCCGCTTGAGCAGCTAGAGGCCGCGCAGCAGCGCCAATCGTTCCTCGAAGCGTTCATGGCGGATTTCTATATGTCCACTGGCCGCGCCAACCGCGTCTATCTGGCCGGTTGGGTGGAGTCGACGCCGCTTGAAATGGAACTGCAAGGCGCGGTTTGGAACACGGTTGACCTGACGCTGTATCTGGTTGAACTCGATGTGACGCGCACTTTGCCCGCTCCCGGCGAAGACGTGACTATCAGCAGCGATCAGTTTACGTGGGTGGTGCAAGAGCGCACCGGGCTATCTGATCTTGGCCCGGTCAACTTGCGAATGCAGGCCGACGAACAGGTGGTGTTCCGCTTTACGCCTGTGCCGGGAGCGATCTTGGACGACGTGAATGAACTCACCGTGCGCTTGAGCCGCACCAACAGCGTCGGGCGCGAAGTGCCGATTGAACTGTGGAACTGGCGCAGCGCATCGTGGGAAGAACTGCCAAGCCGCACCAGCGGCCAGACGGTTCGCAGCCCGGAGCGCTTCTTAGGCCCGCAAAATGCTGTTCAAATCCGACTGGCGGCGGAGAGTTTCGGCGGCTACTTGCAGATTGACGAACTGAGCGTCGAGCAGCGCGGGACGTTCGCGGCAGAGGAAGAAGAAGTGTAAGTCGTCGGTAATCAGTTATCAGTCGTCAGTCAAGCGAAGAACTGATAACCGATGACTAATAACTAAAACTGATTTCACGCTAAACTGTAGGCTATCAATGTTTTAGGAGTAAAGCTGAATGGCAACCAACGGCGACACCAACGGTAATGGCAGCAACTTGATTATCGAGACGCGCAACCTCGCCAAGCGCTACGGCAAATTCAACGCCGTCAACGGCTTATCGCTCGAAGTGCCCGCCGGGTCGATCTACGGCTTTGTTGGCCCCAACGGCGCGGGCAAAACAACCACCATGCGGATGCTGACCACGCTCACGCGGCCAACCAGCGGCGAGGCTTGGGTGGCGGGGCATTCGGTGATTCAAGAGCCGCGAGCCGTGCGCCGCGCTATCGGTTATATGCCGGACGAGTTCGGCGTTTATGACGATATGCGCGTGTGGGAATATCTCGATTTCTTCGCGGCCTGCTACGACATCCCCGAAACCGAGCGCAAACGGCTGATTGGCGATTTGCTCGAACTGGTCGATCTGGCGCACCGCCGTGACGATATGGTCGATAAGCTCAGTCGCGGTATGAAGCAGCGTCTTTCGCTGGCGCG
>JACMMD010001111.1 GCA_014379235.1 Anaerolineae bacterium | reverse complement strand
TAGATATCTAAATCCATCTCATCAAGTGCAAGGACGTGAATTTCTGTAACACGTTTAAGCGCGAGATCGTTGGTTAAAAAGGCGTTGCAGCCACTATCTAAGGCTGCTGCTAAGTGAAGAGCATCCGGTGTCTTTAGATTGTACCGCGCTCGAAGGTCGGCTGTACGTTCGGCAACTGATATGTTGATCGGTAAAAGCGTGATGTAGTGTGTTTGTTGAAACAGTGCTCTATAGGCTTGCTCGACGACCTTATCACCAGTTTTTAGTGGTTTAGTGAGTGTTTCTGATAGCGTGATAACTGACGAGAGGACTTCAATTTGTCGGGCGTTGATACCATCGAAGATATTATCCATCTTATCGCTGTAAATGGGATGATTTTCGACGTAATAGATGAATGGCGAAGTTTCAATGTAAAGGCGCTGCACTGCTGCTAACGAACTGCTAATTTTCACGGACGCTCATCCCACTCGCTGCGAAGCTGATTGACATATTCCTGTGCATCCATATCGCGGAGATGCGCTCCAACGCCGCGAAACTCTTTTATGTCACGGGTTTTGGCAGGTTGTTCGTCGGTCAAGGAGTCCAAAATCGCCATCACCAATTGTTTACGCTGCTTAATAGACAGCGATTGTATTTCCTCAACAAGCATATCAAGAGTCATCTTATCGTCTCCCTACGTCCATCCTCTTATTTTATCATGATTTAAGTAGAAGGGTTGACACGGTAGGTCATTTCACCAAGCGCCCGTATTCGACCTTGATGCAGCGATCCATCACCACTTGCAGACCCGCGTCAACGGCGGCTTTTGCGGCCCAATCATCGACCACGCCCAACTGCGCCCAAACGACTTTCGCGCCGACGGCTATCGCGTCATCGACCACACCTTGCAGATATTCCGAGCGGCGAAATACGTTCACAATGTCAATCGGTTCGGGGACAGCAGCCAGCGACGGGTAACATGGCTGGCCGTCAATGCTCTCGATGGTGGGGTTGACGGCATAGACCTTGTAGCCAACGCGCTTGAGAAAGCCGCCGATCTGGTAGCTGGTGCGGTGGGGCTTATCTGAATAGCCGACGACGGCGATGACTTTGGCTGAGGTCAGGATGTCGCGTAGGGTGTCCGTGTCCTGAACCGACAGATTCGAATTGAACATCGAAATCACTCCTTACCTGTCTTAAAGGTTATGAGGCTCATTTTGACCGAGAGTGTATCGGAGAGATGTATCGTATCAATGAGCCTTACATATAAAGCCTCAATAACATATGGAAATTATATACAAATAATTTATACTACGATATGTAATCCTCAACACACGTGTTGAGAGTGAAGTGGTTGAATCAAGGAGAGTAAGCATGAAAAAGTCGATTCTGTTATTAGTAGTCGCGCTCACGTTGGTACTGGCTACCGGCGTATCTGCCCAAAGCGATAATCAACGCGGCGCGGCCACGTTAACCAACAGCAGTGGCGATGACGTTGCATTTGCGCGATTGACGCAAATCGGCGCAGGGCCTATCGAATTGTTCGTTCAAGTCGATGATCTGCCATCAGGCACTTATCAGGTCAGCTTGAACTCGGTTGGCGACTGCACGGGCGATTTTAGCTCGGCGGGCCCAGCGATTTCTACGGACAGCAGCGCAGCATTCCCCAATCTGACCGTGGACAGCTCCAACTTTAGCTTCTATACGGCCACGGCGACTGCTTACACGGTCTCCGGCGGCACCAACGCGATCTTCGACGATAACGGCGCAGCGATTGTACTGTGGCGCAACGGCGATCCAGTTGCCTGCGGCGTGTTTTTCTGGGACGGCCAGTTCGGTTTCTTCGGCATTGACGAGTTCAACAGTTTTGCGCTTGGACTGCCGGACATCAGCGGTAACGGTACTGCTACTGACGCGGCCTTCTTCGAGGATGCGTTCATCTACGACGTTGGTCTCGGCGCGGCGTGTAACCTGACCCGCGTTTATAAACTCAGCCCCGACGGCGTACTCGACCTGTGGCCGAGCAACTGTTCGGACGACACGACGTTGAGCTTCCCGACTGAAGGCAACGCGACATTCGTATTCGTGGACTTCGAGAGCGCGGCGGATGCCAGCGCGGCAGTGGCTCGCTTCACGCAGTCGGCTTCTGAGACCACCTTGAGCGGCGCGGCGGAAGTGCCGGGCCCCGGCGACGCCGATGGTCGTGGCAGCGCTACTGTGACGGTTGATTTCAACACCCGCGAAGTGTGCTACACGTTGAGCGTGTCTAACATTGAAACGGCGACTGCTGCTCACATTCATCGCGGCACGGAAGATGTAGCCGGCCCGGTGGTCGTGCCGTTGGCCGCCCCGACGACTGGCTCATCTAGCGGCTGTATAGCCGTTTCTGATCCGGTGCTGTTGAACGCGATTGCGCGTAATCCTGAACTGTACTACGTGAACGTCCACAATACGCCGTTCCCGAGCGGTGCGGTTCGCGGGCAACTTTCGTAAGTAGACGCAAGCCCGAAAAGTAGTTGTAGAGGCGGCCCATCGGGCCGCCTTTACGTTATAATATCCACATGCCAATCTTACTCACCGGTTTTAACCCGTTCGCTGGGGCCGAAATTAATTCCTCGCAGCTTGTTGTCGAACATTTCGCCCGCCGCCACAGTCTTTACCCGCGCTTGATTCCGGTTGTCCTACCGACTGAATACGAGGCCGCTGGCCGCAGCATTTGTGCGCTGATTCGGGAATATCAGCCGAGCGTGGTTCTGGCGCTCGGCGTGGCGCAGAACCGAACGAGCATCAGCCTCGAACGGGTCGCGCTCAATTTGGATGACAGCAATATACCGGACAATGCCGGAGTCATCGCTAGAGGACGCCTAATCGACCCTGACGCGCCGCTTGCTTATTGGTCTACGCTGCCATTAGAGAAAATGCTCGAGGCGCTTGGACGCAATAATATTCCAGCGGTAATTTCTAATCACGCAGGGGCGTTCGTGTGTAATCATGTGTTTTTTACAGCGCGCCATGAAATCGCGTCTTTGGGGTGGCCGACGTACTGCGGATTTATCCATGTGCCCGCATTGGCTGAAGTCGGCAAGCCTGATTTGATCGGGCTGCCACTGCGAACGCTGATCGCGGCGGTGGAATGCTGCTTAGAAGTCGTGGAAGTTCTGGGACAAAACGTCGAAGAATAGACCGGACTAACCCCTCCCTAAATCCCTCCCCGCAAGCGGAGAGGGACTTTCAGCATCACCAGCGCACCAGCGCGCCTTCCATCGTCAGCCCCGGCCCGAAAGCCAGCAGCACTCCATAATCGCCGGGATGCGGTTCGGCACAGCGGCGTATCTCGTCTAACACGAACAAGATCGTCGGTG
>JACMMD010001110.1 GCA_014379235.1 Anaerolineae bacterium | reverse complement strand
GCGTATTGCCTTCTACGCCTGCTTCGATGCACATTGCTCGTGACAACCGCTCCGGTAGCTGTCCGTTCAAATAGCGCAGCACTGAGGTCTTGCCGAGCGATTGCAGTTCGCTTTCGACCTGCTCAGTCGTTTTTTCGGGCAGCCAGTTGATGGTGAGCGCTGCGGCGGGGTCATCCAATTTCGCATCGATATAGTAGCGGCTGATGTCCAGCGCCGACGGGCCGGAGAGTCCAAAATGAGTGCAAAGCGTAGAATCCGTAAATACGACCAATTTTTTCCCCGTAGAGCCACGTACTTCAAGCGTCGTCGGCAGCGTGATACCGCTCAATGCACAAATGAAATGATCTTTAGGCAGCGTAAGCGGCACAAGCGCTGGAAAAACGCGGCGTGTTAGGCTGTGTCCGAGCGCTTTGGCAATTTCGTAGCCGAACCCGTCCGAGCCGCTTTTCGGTAGGCTCCTACCGCCAGTAGCCAGAATCACCTTCCCAGTCTCGATCTCTCCCCAATCGCCGCCGACGATAAATCCTTCATCGCTCTTCACTATTCGTAACACACAACGGGGATGACGAATATCAACATTCGCCCGTTCCGCCGCATTCAGCAGCGCATTCAGCACTGTTCGCGCATTGTCAGTCACAGGGAACAGCTTGCCCGTTTCTTCGCGCTTCAACACGACGCCCATCTCACGAAAAAACCGTATCGTTTCGGGTACATCGAAACGCCGCAGCACTTTCTTGATAGCGTTGCGTGACGACCCCGCGTACGCATCGGCATCCACGACATCGTGGGTAACGTTACAGCGTCCGCCGCCCGCGACAAGGATTTTCGCACCTAGTGTCCGCGCTCCATCTAGCAGCATGATTGAGCGCGAAGGGTTCGTTCGTCCCGCCCAAATCGCGGCCATCAACCCTGCCGCCCCTGCCCCAACGATGACAATATCAGCACGTTCAATCGCCAACCAACACCTACCTCATGCGCCTTGAAATTAATTGATACTAGCACATATTTTCTGCTATAATTGCCGGATATTTACGGCTGCGCCAAAGGGATAACGTCTGTGTCTAAACCAAAACTGCGTACAATTTCGCCTGTAACTGCGCGTCGTCTGGCGATTGAGCGCCAGCGTCTTTCCGGGCCGCGTCCGCCCGCAAGCCATGAGGGTATGCTGGACGTGCTGCGCGATATTCGCTGTTTGCAGCTTGACCCGATTAGCGCAGTCGCCCGCAGCCATCAATTGGTGCTGTTCAGTCGGCTTGGTGGCTATGACCTCGCACATTTGGATACCCTACTCTGGCAAGATCGCAGCCTGTTCGAGTATTGGGCCCATGCAGCCTCGATGGTTTTGACCGAAGATTACCCTATCCACAATCTAATGATGCGCCAATATGTTACCAGCGACTCGGCTTGGTCAACCCGTGTCCGTGCTTGGATGGAACAGAACAAGCCTCTGCACGATCATATCCTGAAGGAGTTAGCAGAGCGCGGGCCGCTGCTATCACGCCAGCTTCAAGGGCAAGGCTTCGAGCCTGAAGGTTGGGTTTCTACAGGTTGGTCGAATGATCGCAACGTCAGCCGCATGTTGGATTTCTTGTGGATACGCGGGCAAATTATGGTCGCCGGACGTTCCGGTGGGCAAAAAATATGGGATTTAACCGAACGCTGCCTGCCCGAATGGACGCCCCGCGAGAGCCTCTCCGAAAGTGAAGTCGCCCATAATGCCGCGCAAAAATCGCTGCGGGCGCTCGGAGTCGGCACGTCGAAGCACATCAACGTACATTTCATTCGTGGGCGCTATACCAAGATCAACAATGTGATCAAAGAATTGGAGTCGGACAGCCTCATTCAGCGTGTTCAGATCGCAGATGAAAATGGCGCTTGGGCTGGCGATTGGTACATTCACGCCGACGACCTACCTCTACTTGAGCGTATCGAAGCAGGTGATTGGCAGCCGCGCACAACCCTACTCTCGCCCTTCGACAATTTGATCTGTGACCGCCAACGCACCGAAAAGATGTTCAGCTTCGAATTTCGCATCGAAATCTACGTGCCGAAAGCCAAGCGGCAGTATGGTTACTATGTGCTGCCAATTCTACACGGCGATCAACTCATTGGCCGCATCGACCCGACGATGAACCGCAAAACCAAGCAGCTTATCATCAATAACGTTTACGCTGAGTCTAACGCGCCAACGACACCCGAAGCGGCCAGCGCGGTTGCGAGAAGCATCGACGAACTAGCTGCGTTTCTCGGCGCGAAAGAAATCGTCTATCCAGACAGCGAATGTATCCCGGTAGGCTGGCGGCCCGCGCTAGGCTAACACCTGTCGAGCGCGCTCCATCCCCCACACGCACACCTGCCACAAATCAGCAACGGGCACATGAGTATGTGGCAGTGTGTGGAGATAGTTCGGCGGGCCATACTCCGGCGTGAAAGTCAGAACTTCATTACCCTCTGCCTCGCGCAGTTGGCGAATGGTCTGCCACTGCTTTTCGTGCCACGCCAGATGCGGTGCATATTCGGGCGCGGATGGGTCGGGCACCTGCGGCCCTTCTTCGTAGCCCACTCGCCCGTGAATGTGGATCGTGCGTTGATTGGCCAGCACCAATGCATCCGCTTGATCGTCTGGCAGGCGTTCGCACACATTCACCCAATGGCTGTAATCGGCCAACACTTTCAATGTGTCGAATGCGCGCAAATAATACGCCGTATCCCACGGGCTAAAAAACATGCGTCCGCGATGCGTTTCATGCGCCACCGGAATACCGATGCGTTCCTCGACTCGCAGCGCTTCCTCGAAAAATGCACTGCCCTCGTCACGGGTCATGCTGTCACGCCCACTGTGCAGCCCGATCTTGAACGGCGAATACTCCGCGAGAATCATCAGCGTCGGCTCAATTTCCGCAGTGGTCGAAACTTGCGCGCCGACGATCAACTGCAAGCCATGAGCATCCACTAAGTGGCGATAATCAGCACGAGACATGACCTCTGGCGCGGGAAAGCCTTCCACGCCATCGTAGCCCGCCGCCGCGATACGT
>JACMMD010000118.1 GCA_014379235.1 Anaerolineae bacterium | reverse complement strand
GTCCACACGCCCTTGAACATTCGCAGCGCGTCCTCTTCCTCGATGCGCGTGATCTCGCGGGTAGCCAGCGCCGACGCATACTCCGGCCCATACGACACCAGAAACCACTCTTGCGCCAGCGCGTCGTCTGCGGCGATAGGCACGTAGGTGATGTTGTCGATAGCGGGCAGTTCGACATCCGGCACACCGAATACATACACCACCTCAGCCAGCGCGGCGATGCGGCGGTAGCGCTCGATCTGCGGCACGAACTTACTGTAAAGCTGGAAGCCTGAGAAAATGCGTGTGCGGGCATTATCTTGAAGCGTGATATTTTCGATTTCGTAGCTGACGAGCGACATGGTGCGGCGGTGGCGCAGCAGTGTGCTTTTGCTCTGCACACGCTCAACCAAATCAAAGACAGAAAAATCCGAACTGAGAGTCATCAATGTACCCAAGTATGTCGAAGATAACGATTACAGATAGTTTATAACATTTCAGTTGAGTAGAAAATTAAGAAAGTCGAAATGTTTGGTAAAAAATTCACGAAGGTCGCGTGTAGGTTTTGTTATTGGCGCATGTGTAAAGTGCGCTTTCCGTTGGAAGGGCGCATGAAACCTTCGTTTCATGCGCCCTTCCAAGCGCAGGTTCTACCGAATGGACTTGTTATGTTCCAGAGTGATGACGACCTGCCCCCTTTTGAGTCCTGATTCGTAATAGCGATGGGCGTCGGCCGCCTGTTCCAGCGGATAGCATCTGTCGATGATCGATTTGATCGTCCCCGCCTCAACAAGCTCTTTGACGAGCAGCAAATCTTCAAGGTTTTCGCTGGACAGCGCGCAGATGACTTTCTTGCCGCCCGAACGGGAAGTCACTAGCATTTGAAAAAGCTGCTTCATTTTGAAGCTGGCTAATAGATAGCGTCCGTTTGGCTTGAGCGAGTTTTTCAGCCGTGCAAACGAACTCTTGCCCATGATGTCGAAAATGAGGTCATAGGTCTCACCGTTTTTGGTGAAATCCTCTTTGGTGTAGTCGATGACCCTGTCCGCGCCGAGCGCTTTCACCCGTTCCATTCCCGGCGTACTGCATACCCCGGTCACTTCCGCACCATAATACTTGGCCAATTGCAGCGCATATGAACCAATCCCACCGGATGCGCCGTTGATAAGGACTTTTTGGCCGCGCTGAATATCGACCTTTCGCAGCAGGTTCAACGCGGTCATCGCTCCGCCCGGGACGGTGGCGGCTTCCTCGTAGCTCATATTGGCCGGCTTGTGCGCGACTAATCCGTCTGCGGGCATACACAGATATTCCGCGTTCGCGCCCATGTTCATACCGCGATATCCGAAAACCGGATCGCCCACTTTGAAGCGCCTAACGTCTTTGCCGACTTCCGTGACTTCGCCCGCGAACTCGTTGCCGAGGATTTGTTTCTTGGGTTTGTTGAAGCCGAAGGTTAGCCGCGCGGGCAGCCAGAAGAGTATCGGCATCGAGAACTTGCGCGGCGTGATGCTCCCGAAATCGCGCGCCCAGATGTCCCCGATATTGACTGAGTTTGCGCGTATGCGAATCAGCACTTCGTTGTCTTTCGGGGACGGCGTTGGTACTTCCTTGAGGTGAAGGACATCCGGCGAACCGTATTCTGTGTAGACGACTGCTTTCATGAGGTTGCTCCCAGTTAACATATTAGGTTAGCGATGGTTTAGGTTTAGCTGCTGTGTGCGACAGTGACGACGACATTGCCCTTTTTGTGACCCATTTCGACATAGCGATGGGCCTCGACAATTTGTTCCAACGGATAGCATCTATCGATGACGGGTTTTATCTTTCCCGCCTCAATTAGTTCTTTGACGAGAACTAAATCTTCGGCACGTTCCTTGCTGTTCAACTTCATCACTGATACGTATGTCCCCTTCGGAGTGAGGGCCGTCTTGCTTTTTGATTTCGGGATTTTGCCAACAGCATCGAGGATGACATCGTAACGTTCGGCTCGTTCGGTAAAATCCTCTCGTGTGTAATCAATGACCGTATCGGCCCCTAGCGATTTCACCATTTCCACATTCGAGGTGCTGCATACTGCGGTAACAACCGCGCCAAAGTGCTTGGCAAGCTGTACCGCAAACGTGCCGACGCTGCCGGATGCGCCATAGATCAGGACTTTTTGTCCGCTGCGGATATTGCCTTTGCGAATAAGCCGCAGAGCCGTTGGCGCTCCGATAGGGCTGGCGGCGGCTTCCTCATAGGTCACATTCACCGGTTTTATGGCCACCATCCCATTTTCGGACAGGCATTTATACTGGGCATATCCGCCAAAACTAAGACCGCAAGATGCAAACACTTGATCGCCCTTCTTGAATCGTCGGACGTTTTTGCCGACGGCTTCAACTTCTCCGGCGAGTTCAAACCCCAATATCTTTACCCGCAGGGGTCGGATAAGCCCGTTGAAAATCCTTGCGGCAAATGGGTCAGCTTTTCGCATACGCCAGTCTCCTGCTGTTACAGTTGTCGCATGGATTCTGACCAGAACTTCATTGTGCTTTGGAGTCGGTTTTTCGACCTCTTTGAGTTGAAGAACATCCGCCGAACCGTATTTTGTGTAGACGACTGCTTTCATGATTTTTATCCCTGTTTTACTTTGATGCGATATTTGAAACCATGTGGCTACATAGTTTTGTCAAGAACTGCTTCGCTAAACGTTATTCCTCAAAAGTGAATACTTCGTCCAGCGGTACACCGAAAACGCGAGCGATGCGAAACGCCAGTTCCAGCGACGGCGAATATTTTGCGTTTTCGATAGCGATGATGGTTTGCCGTGTTACGCCTACTTTTTCCGCTAACTGCTGTTGAGTCATTTCGTCGTGGTTGAAACGCAGCTTGCGAATGTTGTTGCGGATGAGAGGTTCGCCCATTTCAGAAGCCTCTCCGGTAGTAAATGAACTGAAAGAGGTTCGAGAGCACGTCCGACGCAAGCCCGAAGCAGATCAGGATGATGAACATCACGGCGGGCGGCAGACTGATGACTAGCGATCCCATTGCCAGAACAAAGCCGAGGATAAACACGTAACCGGAATTCTGAGAGGCTTTTAGCTCGATCAGTTTGTCGCGTTCATCCTCAATATCCGGCTGCTGCTCCCTCGTGGCAATGGTGTTGATGATGCTGAAGATGATGTAAATGATGATGCGTGCCACTATCGACACCGGGATAAGCAGCATGATGTACGATCCCCAGAAGTGGAAAATATCCGGCGAATAGCTGTCTACTTGCGGGTATCTTTGAATCATGTACGACGAATAGAACGCAGTAATGAGTAAGCTGCTGATGATATTGACGATTGCTCGCCGTTCTTGATAGGACATATTCCCTCTAGTGTCTGCTGTTCTGTACTTTATGTAAAGTATACTTTACATAAAGTATCATGAATGATACCTGATGTCAAGTATATTTGACATTTAACAGCAAAACATGCCTATGTGCGGAGAAGCCGGAGTTTCAAGAAGGCGTAACGGGGGTTGAGCATGTAGGGGCAGGTCTCAGACCTGCCCTTTATAACGAAATCTACGCGCCAAATAGTCCTACACTGTTCGGTGTCGGGGTGAAGTTCGGGAAAATATCGGTGATGTAAGGGTTGTTCAGTCGCCGCGTGAGCACTTCGCTCAACACGTCGCGGTAGTCGATAGTGATGGCGAGGTCTTCGTTGCTGTCCAGCGCATCCGGCGACAGACCCGGCCAATTGGCGACGACGGGGCCAGTGGTCAGGCTGCCGCTCATGACCATCATCGCGCCGCCATGCCCGTGATCCGTGCCTGCGCTGCCGTTCTCAGCCACGCGCCGCCCGAACTCGGACATCACAACGACGGTAACGCCGCTCATCTGTGTCCCCATATCCGCATGGAAAGCAGCTAATCCATCGGACAAAGCGCGCATAAGGTTGGCTTGATTGCCCGTCGCGCCGCCCTGATTGATGTGCGTATCCCAACCGCCGAGATCAATCGCGGCGGTTTCCAGTCCGACATCAGCGCGAATAAGCGCGGCGGTTTGCATCAGCGCGGCGGCGAAATCGCCTTCGGGATAGGTTGCGCCGTTTTGCGGACGATAGCCCGCGATGTCCACCTGCCCGATCATCTCAATCGCCGACGTAGTGGCATCGGCGGCGGCTTGCAGTTCTTCGCCTTCCGGCAGTGTGTCCAGTCGATAGAGTTCGTTGAGCGCCGATAACATGCGGCTGGCTTCGGCTTGGTCGCCGTTGAGGTGGTAATCGACAATCGAGCGCATGGCCACAGGCGAGATGGGGCCACGTAAGGCCTGCTGTACGGCGGTACTCCAACCGACAGCCCGCAGCGGCGAGGTATTGCCCGTGTTGAGCGTGGCGAGGTGACGGCCAATCCAGCCCGTATTGAGGCCGTAATCGCCGGGAGTGCCGCGTTCCATGAAGTCCATCGCTTCAAAGTGCGAGCGCGTCGGGTCAGGCGAACCTGTCGCGTGAATGGCCGTCATCTGCCCGCCGAGAAAGATCGGATGGAGCGTGGCAAACGATGGATGCAGCCCGAAGAAGCCATCCATATCGAGCGCTTTGGGATCGCTGCCGGATGCGTCGGGGCGCGGGATGGCCAACTCAGGCCGGGCGCGGTAGTAGGATTCTTCGCCGTGCGGCACGATCATATTGAGCGAGTCTGCGCCGCCGCGTAGAAACACGACGACCAGTACATCGCCGCGCGCATTTTGCTGATCGGGCGCAAAGGTGAAGCGCGGAAGCCACATCGGTAATGCGGCTTGTGCGGTTGCCAGCGCCGACAGGGACGAGGCACAGGTTTTGCAGAAATGGCGGCGGGAAATGCGGGAAAGGGTAGCCATAGTCTTAATCTCCTTATTCAAGGTTCGAGGCGCGAGGTTCGAGAGGAATTCTTTTACTCGAACCTCGTACCTTTAACCTCGTTCCTATCTGTATTGGAACGCAGGCGACGCCAGCAGCAGCGCCAACCCACTAGCGATTTGAACGTCAGGGCCGCCGGGAGCGGCCAGCGCGAACTCATTGACGACGGCGCTTTCTTCGGGCGTCAATGAGCGTCCGAATAAATACTGCCCCATGAAATCCAACGTCGGCGCGGTTTCTAACGGAATGCCGTTGCGATCAAGCAAAGCGATCAACGCATCGGTGTTGGCTGACGCACCGGGAACGGTGTTCGAGGCAGCAGCGACAGCCACATTCCAGCGGTTGAGCAGGTTATCCTGCCATTCCGCCGCCACATCGGGATAGCCATCCGGCGCGGCATGGTTGAATGGCACATGGCCCATCGCTTCTAAGGCTTCAACAAGGCTGCGGATGAACGGGCGATTGGTATCGACGTTATAGGCCAAAGCGCGCAGCACACTCATGCTGAACTCGAACGGGCGCTTGAACTTGGGCGGCGCACTCCAGAATTCCTGCGAGTTGAAGATGGCGCGCAGCACACTCGGTATGTCGCCGCCTGTCTGGGTAAAAATGGCCGACGCACTCTGAACCAGAGTCGGCGGCGGGCTATCGCTCACGAAGCGCCGCACCAATTTCGTCGTGATGAACTGCGCCGTCGATGGATGCGCGGCCACGATGTCCAGCACCATATCGCCTTCGGTCTGGCCGCTTTCGGGAATGCTGTGGCCCAGCACGATTTTCTCGCCGGGATCATGGAAGAACGGGCGATAGACGAACGTTCCCGGCTCACCGATCTCCGAGTCTTGATTGCGCGGGCGCACGATTGACCAACCCGTAAAGGCGCGGGCGACCTCTTTCACGTCGTCCTCAGTGTAGCCACCGTACACGCCGAGCGTGTGCAGTTCCAACATCTCGCGGGCGTAGTTTTCATTGGGGCCGCTGCGGTTATTCTGGATGTTGTCCAAGTAGGTCAGCATGGCTGCACTATGCGCCGATGCGCCCAGCAGCGCCCTGAACGTACCGAGCGCGTTCGGGCGGATGGCGTCGCGGTCACTGTCGATCACTAGAAAGATGACCGGCCCTTTTTGAGCGTAGACGCTGAAATGATTGTTCCAGAAATCGACCATCACCTCGTAAAGCTGTCGGCGCGAATACAGGGCGCGCATGGCTTGGCCGCCGATGAGTTGGTTGGCGATTTGCTGGCGGTTGTTCTCGAACTCCGCCGCGAGTTCTCCAGCGCGGCGGTTGAGCAAGTCGAACTCGGCCATGTGCGGCACGAGTGCGGAGTCGTCTATCGCATCCGGCGATAGCTGCTCCTCGATGAACGCCTCGACACCGATGCCGCGCACGTAATCGACCAGTTCCGGCGTCGGCCCATACGTCAGGCGGTTGATGACGTGCATCACTGGATCAAGGTCAACCTGCGCGGCGGGTCGAAACGAACCTTGAGGCGCGTTGGCCAGCGCTTGCGCCAGCGGCCCCATACTGACGGCAGCCGCGCCACCTGCCCCTAACAGTTGCAAAAACTGGCGACGATGGAGTGTCATGGTCGCTCCTCTAAATTTATTGTTCCATTGATGAGAGTGTAACGCGCCGATGTTTTCGAAGTGTAAAGTGGGTGTAAGAAGAGTCTACAAATGCG
>JACMMD010001109.1 GCA_014379235.1 Anaerolineae bacterium | reverse complement strand
TGTCCTCAGAGTTGACCCACTGCCCGATGCCAGCATTGTTGACGCCGATGGTCAGCTTTCCCCACTTGGCGACAACCGCCTCGACCATCGCCTGGACATCATCGGGTTTGGTCACGTCCGCTTGCAGCGCGATAGAGTCGATGCCTTTCGCGGCCAGTTCTCCGGCTACGTTCTCAGCGCGTTCCAGCACCACATCGACCACTGCCACCGCCGCGCCCGCTTCACCAAGCGCGTGAGCAAATGCGCGCCCGATGCCCTGTCCGCCGCCAGTCACCAGCGCCGTGCGGCCATCGAGCCGGAAGCGATCAAGAATTGGTTTCGCATCTAAAACAACATCAGCCATGTTTATCCTCACTCTTTGAAAATATCTACGTTGTAGGGGCGACAGCTTCGCTTATGTGTCGCCCTTAAAGTGCTACTATTCTAATCGTTCGCCACTGTAATTTGCACCTTCACCGAAGTCGGCGGCATGTGCAGCGCATAATCGAACGCCTTAATGCTGTCGGCAAACCCAAAGGTATCGGTGATGAGCGGTTTTACGTCCAGCTTGCCGCTGCCCATCAACGCCAGAGCGCGTGGATAAACGTGCGCGTAACGGAACACATGCTCCACCCGCGCCTCTTTCACCTGCCCCGCCGACACATCATAGGCAATCGGCTGACCGGGAATGCCCACGAATACGACTCGCCCCGCCGGAGCAAGCGCGTCAAACACCCCCGCCGCCGCACGCTCGTTGCCGCTGGCCTCGAATACGATGTCCACGCCCCAACCGTCAGTCATACCCATAACGACATCAACATAGTTTTCTTTGGCTACATTGACGGGCACAATTGGGCCGAGACTGGCCGCAAGGTCGAGCTTGGGCTGCTGCAAATCAGCAATCACCACCTGACTGCATCCGCCGGCCAGCGCCGCCAGCGCGTTCAAGATGCCTATCGGCCCCGCGCCGATGACCACCGCCAAATCTCCGGGCTTGATCTGCGCCTTATTGGCCGCGTGCATTCCGACGGCCAACGGCTCGACCATCGCGCCTTCAGCATAGCTGATGTTATCCGGCAGCTTGAACGTGAACGCCGCCGGATGCACCACCGACGGGCGCAAAACGCCATGCACAGGCGGAGTCGCCCAGAAGCGCACCGCAGGGTCAAGGTTATAGAGGCCGAGTTGGGTCGCTTTGCTGTTCGGATCGGGAATTCCCGGCTCCATGCACACACGATCACCGACTTTCAAATGCTGCACTTCCACACCAATCTCGGTGATGACACCCGACGCTTCATGACCGAGAATCATCGGCTCACGCACAACGAATTGACCAATGCGCCCGTTCTCGTAGTAATGTACGTCGCTACCGCACACGCCCACCGTTCGCAGCGCGAGCCGCACGTCATGAGCGCCGAGCGGCTCGACAACTGGAAAATCCCGAATGGTTAATTCGTGTTGTTTTTCGAGTACCAGTGCTTCCATAGATCGCTTTTACTCCTTAACGAACCCATCGAGTATAGCGCTGCTGTGCGTCATCTGCGACGACTTGAAGCATGTAAATTTGCACGTTCTCATGCCCACCAGTAATCTCAAAAAAAGACTTTTCGATTACTGAACCAACAGGAACATTACCCACAATGCACGACCTGACGATTACCACCATCGAAGCCTTCGAATGCCGCATCCCGTTAGCGAAGCCGTTTGATCTCGGCATCTTCCACATCGCCCACCGCGATTACACCGTCGTTCGCATCCGTACCGCCAGCGGACTCGAAGGTGTCAGCTATTCGCTGTCGCGCAATGCGGAAGTCGCGGCCACCGTGCGCCGCAACGTCGCGCCGTCGTGGATTGGACAGTCCGCGCACCTTGTCGAAAAACACTGGCAGCGCGCCTATGACGTGAACCTACCAGCAGGACAACGCGGCGTTTTCTCCCGCGCTCTTAGCCTTGCCGACATCGCT
>JACMMD010000117.1 GCA_014379235.1 Anaerolineae bacterium | reverse complement strand
GCGCCGTTCTATTTTCAGGCAAAACGCTGTTGCGTCGGCCTGCAAGCTCACCAAGCTAGGCTGTCGCTGCGTCTGTGTTCAACAGTGCAATCGGCTCCATCTCCTGCGTATCAAGGCAGCGCAGGGCATCCAATTCTTCGAGAAATTCGCAAGGAACAGGATGCATATCATTCACAGGTAGATCGTTTTCATCCGGGTCGCCAAAATGCTGGCCGAACTTAAACATGAGAGACTCCGTCTATACCCTATATTTACAATGGAAAGGCCCAACGCCTTCTTGGGTATACAATTGGTATGATAAGGGATATAAGACGGTTGGTGTCCCCCAACACTTGGGGGTAAATAATTTAGATAACGCGCTTAGGCGCTTGGCTGCGACCCTCAATGTGTGCGTCGAGGAAATCCAGCGTCAGCCGCCAGCTTTCGCGCAGGGCGTTTTCTTGCTGGCGCGTGGTCGTGCCGGAGAAGAAATCATGCCCGACGCCGTTTAATGTGGTGAGGCGATGCGGCATATCCTGAGTAGTCGCGTCGAACTCTGCGCGTAGTTGGTCGATGACCTGCGGCGAGATGTGCGGTTCGCTGCTGCCATAAAACGCCAGTATCGGCGTCTTGCAGTCCTTGAATCGCCCCAAATAACGCTGCGGAAAACCATAATAAGCCACCGCCGCTTCAAGGTCATTACGCACGATGGCCGCCTCGAACGCGAGACTGCCGCCCATACCGAGACCTACCGCCGCCACTTGGCGGTTACACTGGTGATGATCTTCCAGCGCCCGAATGGCCGTGTCGATGCGCGGATATGCCTGATCGCCAAGCGTCTGAATCAACTCCATCGCTTCACGCGGAGTCGCGGCCACTTTGCCGTCGAACAAGTCCGGCGCGATCACGTAGTAACCAACCTGCGCGAACTGATGCGCCAGCCTGCGAACAGCATCGGTCAACCCCCACCAATCATGAATGAGCGTTACCCCCGGCAAACGGCGGCCAAGGTTCGGGTAAGCCCAATATGCCGGGATTTGCGTTCCATTGTCCATGATGATCTGAACATGGCCAGTGGAAATGGTGTATTCGACATGATTGGGGTCGAGAGCAGACATCCGGTCTTCCTTGTGTAATCACGCGATTATATCACGCCGCTAGACATCGATGGCGTAGACTTCCTGATAAAAACCGTCGGAATCGGCTTCCGTACCGAACAGCTTTACCGTGTCTTCTGAGACGATCATCACCAACGTGCGATAGCCTTCGCGGTGCGCCCAATCACGCACGGAAGTCAGCAGCGATGCGGTGAGCGGCTTAGGCGACCAGCAGTAAATATTAGCTGTACGCGCATCGTACATCTGTTGCTGAACACAAATGAACGCCTCTTGTCCGGCGGTAGAAAAATGCAGTCGATGAGTACGCTGGCGGCGAATCTCCGGCAACGAATCCCACATATGTGGCCACAACGTTTCCCATTGATGGCGGGCGCTGGTTTCGCGGCCAATCGGCATATACCACTCGCGGATTTGGCTGGCGCTGGCATCTGTATGTTCAACGGCGCGATAGAAAATCTGCCCCGTTTTAGCGGACAGGCTCAGGCGCTGACTGCGCGCCAATGAGATGAGTCCGTGTTCCTGATAGAAGGCAATCGACTCGGCATCGTTGACCACACAGCTAACCGCAAACCGCTCACACTTGAGCGCCCGCGCCGCTTCGATGAGGTTTACCACCAGCGCATCATCCACGCCGGAGCGCAAATAGCGTTTGTCGATAATCATGTGCGCGAGGTTGAGGTGATGACCAAAGGGCGGGGCTTCGATGCTGCGATAGGCTTCAGCGTAAGCCACCACCTTATCATCTCGCAGCGCCACCAATGGCAGACCCGCGCCGCATAATAGATGGCTCAATTGCAGCGAACCCGTCTCGATGCTCATCCACGGCCCACCGTGAAGCCAGCGTTC
>JACMMD010001108.1 GCA_014379235.1 Anaerolineae bacterium | reverse complement strand
TGTGAAAATGGCGAAGGCGACTCGTTCTATCAGTTTGACTTCTGCACACGACCTTGCGCGAGCATTGATACAGCAGGAAGGTGACACAGCAATCGCGCTAGCCCGTTTACACGCTCTGCGCAAATTGATCGTTGAAGCGGAACGCCTGCTGGGTGGGGAGTAAAAGGTTCGCACGTGCGAACCTTTTGAGGATTACTTGATGAACTGCTATCGCTCTCCACCCTAGAAACAAAAATGCCCATGCTGGTGAGGCGGGTGGGCAAGGCAGTTGATACATTGTTGAATTGGATACTCACACTGTATCACAAGCCTCGTCTTCTCGCAACTTGAAATCCGTGTTTTGTCGCGTTCTTACACACGACCTTTATTCGACTTTGCCTGTTGCTAGGAGATAACTGAGATGACGATTGATCTGGAGCACATTCGCTGCCGTAACCCGATTGAGGATGTTGTTGCCGAGAAATTCGCCTTGAGAAAAGCTGGTTCAAGGTATGTTGGTGTTGAGCATGACAGCCTGGTGATTGTCCCTAACAGCGGTTTCTACTTCTGGAACTCCCGCGATGAGCATGGCGATGTGTTTGATTTCGCGGGACGTTACTTGATGGGTTATGAGCAGCGTTGGAGTCCGCGCGATGCGGAAATGTTTTTGGAAGTTGTTGACTACCTTGCTAAACGAGCAGGCATTGTGCTGGTAGCCGAAGTCGATTTTCGCCGTTCAACCGCATGGGCTGAACGACAGTTGGTACAGCGCTTGCACGACACGCTTTTGAATACTCCGGTAGCGCTGGACTATGTGACCCGAATGCGTGGTTGGCAACTAGCGACGGTCAAAGCAGCACGTATCGGTTACATGCCGCAGGATAAGCGTCCGTTACTGGCTGATCTCAATCTATCCGACAAGTGGCGGCGTGTAATCACCAAATTCCCACCGGATATGATCGTTTATGTTCACCTTGAGCAAGGTCGCTTGGTCTATTTAAGCGGACGTTCCATCGAAGGCAAGCAGCACTACAATCTACCGTGCGAGATCATCGGTGAACGGCAGCCATATTTCAACTATCTATACACGCCCGATGCGACACAAGTTATATTGGTCGAAGGACAGGCAGATGCCATCACGTTTGGTGAATGGAATATCCCTGCAGTTGCGATTGCCGGAATGCATATGAAAGATGAACTTTTACTGCGATTGAGCCAGCACCAAAGGGTGTTTGTTGCTCTGGACAACACACCGGAGGCAATGACCAAGAACATCGCGCTAACTCAAACGCTTGGCAGGAAGGCACTGCTGCCACGCTTACCGAAGGACGTGAAAGACGCGAATGATTGGCTGGTGCAGCATGGCGCAACCGTTGAGCAAGTGAACGATGTCTTGAACAAAGCGCAGTCATGGCTAGAAATCGAGATTGCTCGTATCGCGTTTCTGGAAGGGTTAGAGCGCAAGGACGCATTGCGTGAGGTGTTTGAGGCTGCGGTTGATGTGGACGAGATCGAGCTGCTCGGGTTTCGGACAGCGCTGGCCAAGATTGGGATCAAGGGGCAGGTCTTCAATTCGCTGCTCAAGGCCGCACGCAATCAAGATGAAAAGGATAAACAGAATGACAATAGGCCACAAATTTTAGGGGACGATGTGCCGCTTCTCTCTCCAGCCTTGGGCTTTCAGCGGGAAGTAGCAATTGTGACGTTGGCGCTGGTCGAGCGCACGAAGGATAACAAGCTCAAAAAGCAGCCCTATCTGGTCACCAGTTCGCGTGAGCTGCGGCGATTGAGCGATGAGCAAATCATTCCACTGAATGGAACGAGGTAGCACTGCGCGTTATCCTTGAAGAGTGCGACTTCCTGATGCGTTGGCGTTACAGCGACATCAAGCGATTTCTCGATGGCGAAAGGGTTGCGCCGGGAGCGGTCTTCAACACCGCTGATCATTCTTCTACTGGCGGGGAATGGTCAGTGTGGTCAGTTGTGGTCACTTATATTTGCTGTTTGATACCGATTTACAGTAAGTAAGAGATAGTGGCAGGATTCGAACCCGCGAATAGCGGTTTTGCAAGCCGCTGTGTGAGTTCACTTCGCCACACCATCTAAAAGATTACACGGGAGCAACCTCACTCGCATGATAAGTCCAAGTGAACATCGGCGGCATTTGCAACCGTAGGATATAGGTTTTCACGCTTAGGGAATAAGCTGCAACTTCTGACATCAGTGGCTGATGATCTTTCCTTTTTTGCAGCGGGATGGCACAATACACACGAATACTTGAAATTATTGACTTGGTTTAATGAGACATGACGATTCTGGAACTGCGCTGCGCGGATTAAGCGCGTTCCTAAAACAGTGTGATGGTAAATGCTTGGTCTTATTGGCTCAAGACCTCGCACATTGGCCTGTCGGCGAGGTAGCTGCTGGCGCAAATCAAGCCGCGCTTTCTAAGGGTTATCGCCTCATCAGCTTAGACTTTCATCGTTCTCCTGATCGGGAACGAGAACTGCTGCAAGTCGTCGGCAGTTCACCGATTGGCGGTTGTATTTTTTTATGGGACAACTCCCCGCGCAGCCTTGATCTTTATGAACAGATCGCTGCGAAAATTCCGTGCGTTCAGGTGATAGACCCTAAGCCAATCCCACACCTTGACAGTGTTATTTGTGATGACTACGCGGGCGCGATGTCAGCGGTGCGACATCTCATCATGTTGGGCTTCCGTCAAATCGGTCATGTGACTATGGATACACCCATGCAAGCCGTTCAAAACCGTCGTCAGGCGTATGTCGATGCGCTGAGATCAGCGCATCTGCCGGTTGATGAGAACTGGCTTGTGGAACTGCCCTACGGCTTAACTGATGCGGATCGTGTAGGGCGTAAGCCGAAAATTCGGGAATTTTTGACACAGTCTCACCTGCCGAGAGCATTATTCGTCTGCGCCGATTGGCTGGCAAGTGAGGTGATCGAGTGCATACAGGAACTTGGCTTAAGCGTTCCAAAGGATATCGCGCTGGTGGGGTACGACGATGCGCTGCCCTATGCCATGACGGGTATTCCCTTCACAACCGTGCAAAACGATTTCCGCGAGGTTGGACGATTAGCGGTTGATCGCGTTGTTTTCCGGCTGCTGAATCAGGCAAACTCGATTGAGCCGTGTGTCATCCGCATAACGCCGCGCTTGGTGATCCGCGCCTCGTCGGTGCGGTTATCGGCGACGATGCAGCGCTGGGAATTCATCATGCGCTATATTCAGGATCACTTCCGCGAGAACATCACCGTTCGGCATACGGCGAGTTTTCACGGACTCGACCCTAACTATTTTTCACACCACTTCAAACAGATTTATGGGTTGCGCTTCACCGATGCGGTCAACCAGCTGCGGCTTGAGTATTCGACGCAGCTTCTGCAAACAACGGAATATGCTATTGAAACGATTGCCGACTCGGCAGGGTTCCGCAGCCCGAACCACTTTTACAGCCTGTTCAAGCGCCGCTATGGTGTCACCCCTCATGCCTATCGCAAGCAGCACACTTTTCGGTAGAAATACAAAACTTTTCTGAATTGCCGCGTGACAAAAAACTCAATAGACTGAACGTAGCGTGTAAGCTGCAATTTATATTGTGCGAACTATTTCTCTTAAGACACTCAATGAGCAATGCGATTAAAGTAAGCTCGACAACTTTTAAGAGCTGGGCGGCTGTTGTACTTGAAAATGATTTTGCTAGCATGACGGTGCTCCCTGAGATCGGGGGCAAGGTCGTGTCGATAAAGGCGTTGCCTACCAACCGCGAGTTCCTCTGGCAGGATGACACGCGCCCCTATCGACTGCCGCAGTATGGCAACATCTTCGGCAGTTACGATGCCAGCGGCTTTGATGACTGTTTCCCCACCATCGGCGAATGTTTGTATCCTGAATTCCCGTGGGAAGGCATCACGGTACCCGATCACGGCGAGATGTGGTGTACCTCGTGGCTGTGTGAACTGCAAGAGACGGGCGTTTATCTCCACGCCTACGGGGTGCGTTTCCCGTACCACTTCGAGAAATGGATTACGCTGTCGCCGGATGCGGGCACATTCTCAATCGCCTACTGTGTCAGCAATCTCGCGTCCTATGATTTCAAGTACAGTTGGGCGGCACATCCGTTGTTCGCGGCCTGCGAAGGGATGCGTATCCTGCTGCCGGGTCAGCCTGAAACCCGCTTCGTCTTTGCCATCGGGGATCGTATCGGCGGCGAGTTTCTAGAGACGCATCGCTGGCCGTGGATGCGTACTCCATCGGGCGACCCCGTCGATTACAGTGTGATCGGCTCACCCTCGCTGGCGGCAAACGACAAAGTGTACGCCGATGTGGGCGACGCAGGTTGGTGTGCGCTGCATCATCCAGAGAGCGGTGATTTTATCGGGTTTCGCTTTTCACCGGAAAAGCTGCCCTATCTTGGCATCTGCATCAATCATGGCGCTTATCCGTTCGAGGGCGTAAAGGGATTCTGGGTAGCTCTCGAACCGTGTACGGGTTATCCAGACCCGCTCGATCAAGTGATCGCGTTGCAGAAACATGCTACCCTGAAAGGACGTGGCAGCGCCGAATGGTCGCTGACGCTGCTGCTGGGACAGGCAGACTCCGACGAAGCGGTTCGACAAATAATGTCTTGAGGTTTGAAACGGGTACTCCCGCCAACACGGGGAGAGGATTGGATGGGGCAGCAGTGTTGGACACGAAATCTGACGCAAAACCGCAAGCGAAAGCCGGCCAGCGCACCGCCGATGTTTTCAGGCGCCTGTTCGCAATTCCCGAAGTGGGTGTATTTATCCCGCTCCTTGCTTTTGTCATCATATTTTATCTGGTTAACCCGGTCTTCTTGTCGCCTGCCAATATCACAACCATGCTGCGTTCGATGGCCTATATCGGGATAATCGCCATCGGCATGACATTCTTGCTGATTACGGGAGCATTTGACTTGTCCGTTGGTGCCACAGCGGGCTTGAGCGCCATCGTGTGCAGTTATGCGATGGTCAACATGAACTTGCCGATTCCGCTGGCTGTCTTGGCGGGGTTGGCCACGGGTGCAGCGGTAGGGTTGGTTAACGGTTTTGTGGTATTAAAGCTCGGCGTACCCGCGTTCATCGCCACCTTAGGGATGCTAAACATCGCTAAGGGCATCACCTACTTGATCTCCAAAGGCTACACCATCTACCCATTACCCGATGCGATTGGCGAGTTCGGTGAGGCCGAGCCTTTCGGCACATCGTGGGGTTTTGTGATTTTCGCACTGATGGCAATCGTCGCCGCGTTCGTGTTTACCAGAACCGCTTACGGGCGCAAGCTGTATGTGGTTGGTGGCAATCAAGAAGTCGCCCGACTGGCTGGCATTAGCCCCACGCGCATCCAATTGTCCGGTTTTGTCCTCGTTAGCATATGTTCGGCTGTCGCCGGAATGCTGCTGATGTCCCGGCTTGCGACGGGGCAGCCTACGATTGGACTGGGCTGGGAATTGAACGTTATTGCCGGAGTGGTCATTGGCGGCGTGAGCTTGTTCGGCGGCGCTGGCTCGATTTTGGGCGCGGTCATCGGGCTGCTCATCATGCAGATTGTTACCAGTGGTCTGGTTATCAGCAATGTCGATCCTTACTGGCAGACAGTTGCTGTCGGTCTGATTATGATCGTCGCGGTAGCAATCGATATTCTGCGCCGCAAGTCAAAGGCAGTCGCGTAGAGCAGCGAAGAGTCCTTACGTTAAAGGAGGTGGGAACTCACAAAATGGACTTCCCGTTAAGCAAATGGCCGTTGGTCGTTCGAAATTAGCGTGATTACGAAAGAGAAAAAACATGCGTTACTCGAAAAGTAGTTTGAAGCTCACCAGCATTCTGATGGTTTTACTCGTGCTCATCACGACGAGCATCACAATGGTCAGCGCGCAGGATGACCCGCCGCGGCTGGCGCTGATTCAGTTCTTGAAGGGGCATCCGGTTCATCGCCTGATGCAGCTTGGCTTTCAGGAAGGCTGTGTAGACGCAGGTGTCGAATGTGACATGCTGCTGACCGACAGCACCAACGCCATCGACATGATCCCATTGGCTGAACAGGCGCTGGCTCAAGGTTATGATGGCGTCGTG
>JACMMD010000116.1 GCA_014379235.1 Anaerolineae bacterium | reverse complement strand
GCGTATCGTTTCCGGCTGGCGTTCACCTGACGCCTTATGCCGATTGGCGCTTCGAGAAAGCCACCGCCGAAGAAAGCCTGAGCAACCATTTTCAGGTGCAAACGCTGGACGGCTTCGGGCTGCGCGAAATGCCAAGCGCGATCTGTGCGGCGGGCGCGATTTTGCAGTATCTCCAAGAGACGCAGCGTAACAGCCTCGCGCAGTTGACCAGTGTGCGCGCCTACTCTACTGCCAGCTTTATGGTGCTAGACCAGTTCACACGCCGCAACCTTGAACTCACCGAAACGCTGCGTTCGCGCAAAGCGGCAGGCAGTCTGCTTGGTATCCTTGATCGCACCATCACAGCCATGGGAGCGCGCCTGCTGAGGATGTGGATCAACCAACCACTGCTGGAACTCAACCGCCTGAATGCGCGCCTGAACGCTGTCGAAGCCATGTCCGAAGATGGCGCGATGCGCGCCGAACTACAAACCTTTTTGCGGCGCGTGTCAGACATTGAACGCCTCACCAATCGCCTGCTGGTTGGCAGAGCGGGAGCGCGTGATCTGCTGGCGCTGCAAATGAGCCTTGAAGTCGTGCCGCAGATCAAAGCGCTGCTCGGTGACAATCCCGCATTTACCGCGCTGATCGAACGCTTGGATGCCTGCGAAGATGTGCGCCAACTCGTCAACGCCGCCATCAACGACGAGCCGCCTGCCGCCTTCGGCATAATCGGCACGATTCGTCATGGTTACTCGCAAGAACTCGACGACGTGCTGACGGCCACCAGTGATGCCCGCGACTGGATTGCCAATCTCGAATCCGTCGAGCGTCGGCGCACGGGTATCGCCTCGATCAAAGTTGGCTTCAACAAGGTGTTCGGCTACTACATCGAAGTCAGCAACGCTAACGAGAGCAAAGTCCCCAACGATTACATCCGCAAGCAAACGCTCGTCGGCGCGGAACGTTACATTACGCCCGAACTCAAAGACTACGAAACGCTGGTGCTGAACGCTGAGGAACAAATCCTCAGTATCGAGCGCCAATTGTTCGAACAGCTATGCGCCACACTCGGTGAGTGCGGCACTCGTTTGCTGCAAACCGCCCGCGCATTGGCCCATCTGGACGTGTTCCTATCGCTGGCAGAAGTAGCCGAACGTGAAGGCTACAGCCGCCCGCTGCTCACCAACGACGATGTGCTGATTGTCCGTTCGGGTCGGCATCCGGTGGTCGAGAAGATGCTGCCCGGTGGCATACGCTACGTATCTAACGAAACATATTTCGATACCGAGTCGCGCATCCACATCATCACCGGCCCGAATATGTCCGGCAAATCGACGTATATTCGGCAGGTGGCTATCATTACGCTCATGGCGCAGATCGGCAGCTTTGTCCCCGCCGACGAAGCGACCATTGGCCTCGTAGATCGCATCTTCGCCCGCATCGGCGCGCAGGACGAAATCCACGCCGGACAAAGCACGTTCATGGTGGAGATGGTCGAAACAGCGCGCTTGCTATCGGGCAGCACCAAGCGCAGCCTATTGATTCTGGACGAGGTTGGGCGCGGC
>JACMMD010001107.1 GCA_014379235.1 Anaerolineae bacterium | reverse complement strand
TGGCTGATCGATGACCTGAGCATCACCCATCGCAGCGAAGACCTGTTCCCGATCAACTCAGGCGTTGGCAATTCGTTGAACGAACAGGGAACGAGTTTGGCCAACTGGATCACCGAAGGCAATTGGGGACTCGCGCCAGAGTATTTCAGCGACCTCGGAGGGGGGAGCAACGCGCTCGGTCAAAACTGGACGGCTTACTGGTTCGACTGCAAGCAAACGCCTGATAATCAGGGTTCGCCAAGAAACTGTATCGGCCCGGTTGAACATGGTGTGCGTCTCGACAGTATCGTCAACAGCACTGATCCCGGCATCGGCACGAGCAACGTCAGTATGGACGATCTGCCGTCAACCGTACTGCCAAATATCGGCCTCGACTTTGGTGACGCGGTGAGCCAACCACCGGGAGCGTCAGGCACAACATGGAACAACGACTTCATGGCGCGCTTCGTCAAGGTCGTTACCTTAGCAACCGGCACCTACAGCCTCACCACTGTCACGGATGACGGCGCTCGTGTGATGATCGAGCAGTGGGACCCGACGGGCAACGGCGGCTTCGGTGCAGCTACGTCACTTGGCGCAAACGGAACCTGCACCAACGGCGGTACGTGGAACATCATCAACGACTGGGTGAACCAGACCGCCGCTCAGGGCATCAACATCGGCACCTGCGACATCACGGTTGCAGGCGATTACCGTCTGACGTTCGAATACTATGAGGACAGCGGCACAGCGTCCGTCGTGTTGAACGCTGGCTCGGACAGCTTCTCGTTCGCGGACAGCCCGTGGCCGGGAGCAAGCTCAACCAGCCGCGATGGCAGCGGACACGAACTAGCATATACTTCGACACCGCGCAGCAGTTCATCGCTGACGCTGGATGGGCTGCTTGACCTCAGCAGCGCTTCAAACCCGATACTGGACTTCTACACGCTCTATGACCTGCATAACGCCAACACTATTCAGGTTGAGCGATCCATCGATGGCGGCTTCACATGGAACACAACCGATTTGGTGGATGTCACTGGCTCAATGCCAATCAGTGGCATCTCGCAGTACATCGATAATACCAACTGGGAACATCATCAGATCAGCATGAACGGGTTGGTTGGCGAGCAGGTGGCGCTGCGTTTCCGCCTGAGCACCAGTGCCGCCGACAACACTTATGGTGGTTGGTGGCTGGACAACATTCAGGTAACGAGCAGCTAAGTTCTGCAAGAAGCAAACTTCAAGAGGGGTGCGGCGCTATGCTGCATCCCTCTTTTTTTTCGTACAAATCCCTATGGATGTAGAAGTCTGCTCCTGTTACACTACGCAATAGCAAACGCCGACATAGGCTTGAACGAGAAAAAAGCGTGACCGCTTCCCTAAATCACCTCGGAAAATTATTCCTATTGGTTGGGCCTCCCGGTGTAGGCAAAAATGAACTGATGAAAGGCGTACAAAAACGCCTCAGCGATTTGCGGCAGCTTCCCACCGCGACCACACGTGCGCCGCGCCCCAACGAACAGCACGGCATCCAACACCTATTTGTCACTCAGCCGGAATTTAAGCAAATGCTCGCTGAGGGCGCGCTGCTGGAATGGCAAGAGATTCACAGCAGCGGCAATTTTTACGGTGTGCCCCGCGCCATCGTTGAGAACGCCAACGCAGTGAACGAAGACCTTATCGCAGACATCGAAGTGTTAGGCGCAACCTACATTCGCTCTCTGTATCCCGAAAATGTGGTGCTAGTATTCATCACACCTGCGCCGCCAACGGCTGATATGCCGCAGATTTTCGACATTTTGCGGCGGCGAATGCAAGATCGGCAGGAGAAGCCAGAGGAAATCGCCAAGCGCTTGCACCGCGTCGAGATGGAAATGGCCTACGCGCCGCTCGGTGACTATCTGATTGTCAACGACGACCTCGAAACCGCCATCGACACGCTGCACGGCATCATTGTCGCTGAACGCAGCCGCCGCAACGCGGTTTTATTGCGCGCCGCGCGCGATCTGCCACGCCACCGTCTAAGCTTTGTTGCCCGCGCCGTTCCGGTGTATCAAGACGCGGTCTTGTGTCGCACACATTCCGCCGATGGAACAGACATCGCGCCGTTCCCAACCGGCCTGATAAGTTATAGTGAGCCGCCGCACGAGGCTGCGCTGCGTGTGCTTCAAGGTGAATTGAGCCTGAGCGCCGTTTCGCCGGATAACCTGCTCCACGACCCGACAGTAAACGGCTCGTTTATCGCTCCATCCGCGCTCACCAGTGCCTTATGGAATGATGCGCGCTATGTCGCCTTCGTTTACCTATATCTGCTGCCAGAACAAATCCCTGCGCCAGCAGGTTGGGCGTGGGTGCGTTACGATCAAGGTGGCCTCGCGCCCGCTTTGATCGAAGCGCTGACCACACTTTCAGAACTGCGGCGCGGAGACTAAACCACCGCATTTTCCGTATACTGTATAGCAATCAGCATAACGCGGTTCAATGAGGTAACAATCAAATGTCTCTGCGTGATTTGCATACCGCACAAGGCGCACACCTCGCCCCTGATGGTATCCCACAGCATTACGGCGACCTGACCGCTGAATACCATGCGGCACTACAAAACGCCGTGCTGATGGATCGTTCGCACGAAGGCCGTTTTGAAGTCACGGGCAAAAGCCGCATCGACCTGATGCAGCGCATGTCCACCAACGACTTACTCAATATGCGCGAGGGCGAAGGACGCGCCACCATTTTCACCAGCCCAACTGCCCGCATCTTAGACCGTGTGCTGGTCTATCAACGTGGCGACAAAACGCTCGTCACCACTGAGGCAGGCCGCGGCCCGGCCATGAGCGGCTATTTGCAGCGCAACATCTTCTTTGGCGATGACGTGCAGCTAACCGACCTTGCCGACAGCACCCGTTTATTCGCGCTGCACGGCCCCAATGCCGATGCCATAATCGGTGCATTGATAACAGGTGCTGTCGAGATACCGCCGCTGTTCAGCGCTGAGGCCGAAATCGCTGGTGTTCCGGTGTTCATCGCCCGACGCAAGCCCTTGAGCGGCGCACATTGGATCGTCATCGCGCCAGTTGAACAGGCCGCCGCAGTATGGATAGCCATTCTCGACGCGGGTGCGTTACATGGACTGCGACCTGCGGGTTCACTGACCTACAATTCACTGCGTATCCGCTCAGGTCGCCCTGCCGGACGCGAACTCAGCGAGGACTATATCCCGCTAGAGGTTGGGTTGTGGGACGAAATCAGCTTCAAGAAGGGCTGTTACACGGGGCAAGAGATTATCGCCCGTATGGAAAGCCGCAGCCGACTTGCCAAAGTGATGGTACAAGTACGCCTATCCGCGCCCGCCGAAGCGCCTGCCGACGTATTCCACGATGGTCACAAAGTCGGCATATTGACTAGCAGCGTCACCACGCCGGATGCCGAAAACATTGGCATTGCTGTCGTCAAACTGGCGCAGTCGCAGCCGGAAATGGTTTTGAGCATTGGCGCACAAAATGAAATCAACGCGATAGTCATCAACTTGGCCGCTGCGCCGCCGCCGGAAATCTTCACCGCACTCGCTGAAAGGTAATACCGTGTTCTTCAAGCGTCTGCTCGCGCTGATATTGGTTGCGATAGCGGTTCCATTGCTGGCGTTCGCCGTATGGATGGGCGCACAGCTTCCGGTGCTGCTCAACGCAGACACCTTTAAAAACGGACTGAACGAACAGAACATTTACCCCGACATTGTGCCCGTTGCGCTTCCGGCGATGATTGAGGCGATCAACGAGGATAACCGTTCCAGAAACGTCCCCCAAAATATCCGTCTCACGCAGGTCATCAGCCGTCTCAGCCCCGAAGATTGGCGCGATGTGGCCACAGAGCTTGTTCCACCGCAGTGGTTGCAGCAGCAAACTGAAACGATGCTTGACACGCTGTTCGCCTATTTACGCGCCGACACGGATGCACTCAACCTCACCTTCGATATGACCGTATTTCGTGACGGTTTGATTGGCGAAGAAGGCGAACGCGCCGCAGCCCGCCTCGTGAGCGCCGCGCCAAGTTGTACGCCGGACGAGATCACGCTGCTCCAAGCGATTGCCGGTGGCAGTGCCGATGTTAATATGCTTCCTATCTGCAACCCGCCTGATGAATACGACGAAGCCCTGAGCGGCGTCATTCAGGACACGATTGAGTCTTTTGGCCGCAGCATCGAACCGACGACGCTCACGCTGTTCGAAATTCCGGCCTTGTCCGAAGACGAGCCGTTACCCGCGCCTACGTCAGACGAAAGTTTGCTCGGCTTGATGTGGCTGCGCGTGTTCTTTCAGGCGTGGGAAGGGTTCGTGCCGTTGTTCTATCTGTGTCCGGCGGGACTGCTGGCATTGATCGTCATTATCGGGGTACGTTCGCTTAAGGGGTTTGGGCAGTGGGTTGGCTGGACAGGCGTATTGAGCGGGCTGCTGGCGATTATGCCCGTGTTTTTATTGCCGTTGGCGATTCTCGATGGAATGGCCGAAACGCTGGTAGCACGTACCGACAGCGCGGAACTTGATCTGTTTCAGGTTCGGCTGGCGACAGGCTTGGTCAATTCGGCGTTTTCGGAGATCAGCGGCCCGGTGCTGGCACAAGCGGGATTACTGCTCATCGCGGGCATCGCTTTGTTGGTGATCGCCAGCGTCCGCCGCGCAGAGAATTAGCCGTCTTATGTTTGCGGCGGCGGACTATCGAAGAACAGCGCCCACCACACCATCCACGTTTCCGGTTCTGGCGGCATCGTCTCGACCTCGAATGACTGCTGCGGATTTGGCGTCGGTTCAACCGTTACGCCCGATGGCACCGGGATAACCAGCACTTCGCCCTGACGAACCATCTTGCCTTCGTCACGCGCCCACTGCTCCACATAAGGATCGCTCTGTACGTAGTCGCGCTCGGCAATCAACGCCGCCTGCGTTTGCTGCAAAGCGATGATCTCGTCGGATACACGTAGGAACTCATCTTGCAGCGGTTGACCAGCGGCGATACGACTGCTGAAGTTGATCGCCAGAATGAGTCCCACCGCCAGAATAGCCGCGAACATGATTTGGATGCCGGAAAGCTGCCCGATTCGGGTGCGACGTTCTTCGCGTTTTGGTTTATCCGTCACTGCTCGCTCCACACGATCTCACCAACAGCCTGTAATACTAGCGCAGTCTTGTGACATAGGAAACAAAAAACCCGGTTTTCACCGGATCTTTCGTGTGCCGAAGAAGGGAGTCGAACCCATACCCCCTTGCGGGGACTACGCCCTGAACGTAGCGCGTCTGCCAGTTTCGCCACTTCGGCATGAAGTAGACAAATTGTAGCAGAGAAGCGAATCAAGTCAATATACGAATCGTTCGCAAATCGCCGCTTCTGGCCTTGCAACGACGTTGCTATAATCGTGCGTCGTTCGCGTGGTTGATTAGGCGGAACTTTATTGTATGCGATTTACTAAATTTGATGTTGCCATTCTCACGTTGACCGCTTTTGTCCTGCTCGTCGCGTTTGCCCTTCCCGCGTTGGCATTACAGCCGACTGGCGTCACCGCCGAAGCCCTCAATCAAGCCAATCTGCGCGCCACTTACGACGTTGAAGCCAACCTCGTTGGCCAAATTCAGGCGGGTACACGCTATCCCGTCGTGGGTCGCAGCGAGTTTTATCCGTGGCTGCTGCTTGGCAACCCTCAAACCAATGACCCGATTGGCTGGGTATTCGCGGAGTTGGTGGACGTTCGCGGTGATGCCAACAGCGTCCCGATTTCGACAGCCGTGATGGGCGAGAGTACGCTGCTGCCTTCACCAACATTGCCCGCCGAACCCGATGCTGCCCCAACAGCGACGCTCGAACTGGTTGGCGTCGCACTCCCATCCGCGCCCGTCGCCACACCGACTTTGAACGCCGCCGTAACCGGAACGGTACTGGGCGAGATCAATGTGCGCTACGGCCCCGGTGTCGAGTATGAGCGGCTAGGTGTGGCCCGCGCTGGCGAAGTATTCGAAGTCATCTCGACGCATTCATCGCTGCCTTGGCTGCAAGTGCGCTACCCTGCCTCGCCAAATGGACTCGGTTGGGTGGCGGCGGAACTGCTCGAAGTCACAGGAAACGTAACCTCGCTGCCAGTGATGAGCCGCATGAACTTCGACCTGCCGACGCTCACACCAACAGCATCCGACATCGAAGTGAGTGCCCTGCTCGGTGCAACAGCCGTGCCTCTCAGCCCTGAATTTCAAGCGTTGGGCGAACAGCTCTGGAGCATGATCCTCGACGCGGGCTTCGAGCCGGAAACCAGCACACTCGGCGCGTTGTTCCTGATGGATTTACGCACGGGCGAAGCCATCACCTATGGCAATGATGTTGCCTTTAGTGGCATGAGCCTCGCCAAAATCGCTATCCTCAACGCGACCTACGAACAGCTTGACACTCCGCCGGACGCGCAAGAAGCGATGGAAATCGCCAACATGATGGTTTGCAGCGAGAACAGCGCGTCCAATCGCCTGCTGGCGCGGCTCGGTGATGGCAGCGAAGTGCAAGGTGTGATAGCAGTTACCGATTATTTGAGGCAGCTTGGACTCCAAAATACGTTCATGTCCGCGCCGTTTTTCATTCCCGGTGTCGAGGCGCAGTCAGCCGGAGCGCCGATTACCCAAGTTGACCAAATACGCGCACAACCCGATCCCTATAATCAATTTACGGTGGATGAAATGGGCTGGCTGCTCGGCAGCATGTACCAATGCGCTTACGACGAAAGCGGGCCACTGCTAACCGCCTTCCCGCAAAACTACACACCGACTGAATGCCGCCAGATGATCGACGTGATGCAGAATAACAATCTCAACCAGCCGCTGCTGTTCTCAGCAGGAGTGCCGCCAGAGGTGCGGGCAGCCCATAAACACGGCTGGACTGACGATACACATGGAGATGCGGGTATTATGTTCACTCCCGGCGGCGATTATGTGCTGGTGGTGGCGCTGCACACTCCCGTCTTTTTGAACTATGAAGATTCATTCCCGCTGCTCACCGAACTTTCGCGCACGGTCTACAACCACTATAACCCTGATGCGCCAATTGTCGAGACCCGCGATTCGTTTATCGTCCCTGTCGCAGATTGCGACCTGCTCGGCAATCCCGTCATCGAGAACTTGATGTCCGCCAGCTTCGGCCAGTAACCTCAGAATGTGTGTAGGAGCAGGTCTGAGAAGGTGTTGAAAAACTTACTTTCGTGCTTTTTACCCCTCATCCCCGGCCCTTCTCCCACAAGGGGAGAAGGGGAAAGGCAGCCTCTAGAAGTCCCTCGCCCTTTATGGGAGAGGGATTTAGGGTGAGGGTGTAAGCCAGCAGTCGGACTTATTCAACACGCTCTCAGACCTGCCCCAACGCTAAGGGCGACACATGTGTCGCCCCTACATTCTTTACTCGAACCTCGTGCCTCGAACCTTTTCCCTCAGAACTATCCCTTCACACCGCCAAGCGACAAACCGCTCACAATCCAGCGCTGGAAGCCAAAGAACAGCAGCAAAATCGGCAGCGAGATCAAGATCGACATCGCGGCGAATTTCTGCATATCCGGCGGCGCTTCGTTCGCGCCGTTGGTCAGCGTCGCCAGCGCCATCGCCAGCGTATAATCGCCCGTGCTTCCAGTCAAGAACAGCCACGACAGGATAAACTCCGTCCAGCCCTGCATGAAACTGAACAGAATCGTGATAGCAAACGCGGGCATCGCCAGCGGAACCATGATGCGGAAGAACGTACCCACCAGTCCCGCGCCGTCTATCAGCGCTGCTTCTTCCAACTCTTTGGGGATGGTGTCGAAGTAACCCTTGAGATTCCATATTGCGAACGGCAGTGCCGATGATGCGAACGCCAATGAGAGGCCCATCAGCGTAGCACGTAAGGTTTGCAACGGCGGCATATCAGGCCGTAAGCGACCTTGCAGCGCGACCAATCCTAAGCCGATAGTGATCGCCGCCAGCAGCGACCACAGCAGCACACTCAAAAGCGTCGCAGGCTCGATGACAGCACGCAGCCCATAAACGATGCCCCAGACCACTACCGCCCCTATCAGCCCCGCTACCCATGCCAGCAGCATATAAGGCAGCGCCGCGAAAAAGGCATTGTTGCGTAACCCGTACAGCGTAACGGAAGACTCTGCAAAACTCGTGCGCGCTTCGGTCAACGTCGCTTCGGCGGTCACGAGTTCAGCGCTGCCTTCTTCGGCGCTCTGGCGCGAACTAACCGCATCCGCTTGCGCTTCTTCGGCTTCGGCTTGGAGCGCGGTCAAACCATCAGACAGCGCCGTTATCGCCGCATCGCGTCCGTCAGTTTCTAACGCCAGTTGAGCTGCTAACAGCGCCTGCAAAATCAAGTCATCTTCGGCATCTTCAAACAGTCCATCGCGCCCCGCGATCTGAGTCTCTAATACCCCCGCGATGTCTGCCTCAGAAGCAGCCGCCACTTGATCGTTGATGCCTGTCAGCGTTTCAACATCGGCGGCATACTGCACGGCTTGGCGTTCGCGGCGGGCCGCCGTGCCTTCGGTACGGGACACGCTGCCCACACGCCGATCATAATCCTCTTGAGCGGCCACAAACGGCGCTTTGGCATCCCGCAGCGGCCCACCAATCGCCTGCGAATAAACCGTGCTGCGCTCGAACAACACGTAAAACGCCAGCATTATCGCCAGCAGCGACATCACCGCCACGCCCGCGATCACAATGCGACGATCTATCTTGATTACCGCGTCGGGTTCAGGGTGCAAAAGCCCGCGCACAATCTGGTAGACGACGAACACGAAACCGGCCACCAACAGCCCCGCGAAAAACGATGGCACAGCCGCAACCAATGTACTGTTCATCTGCACCGAGCTAAAGATGATGTACAGCGGAATGAGTGTCCCCGTCGTTGGCAACATCAGCAGCAAGATAAAGCCGAGCATCCCCGCCTGTCGCCCGATGAACTTGAAACGCGAGAACGCATACGCCGCCGACGCACCTAACGTCACCGTCGCCAGCGCCGTTCCAAGCGCCACGAACAGACTGTTCATCAGCATTTGACCGAAGTACACAGGCAGCACGTTGGTGAACGGTTCGGTCAACAGTTCCGTGAATGCATCGAGGTTCGCGTTCGCCGGGATAAGATTTAGGTCTGTCGGACGAGTGATGCCGCGTGGGTCAATTGCCATCGACACGATCCACAGCGCCGGAAAAATCACTACTGCCAGCATGAACAACAAGAATAGCTGAATCAGGATTTGGCGGATGATGTCATTGCGGCGGCGGTGGCTGATGCGCCCGACAAGCGGCAGTGCTTCGGATCGCGCCGCCTCTCTCACAGCAGGGCGTGAAATGCTGGACTCACTCATTGAACGCCTCCGTCGCCCGCGTGACGCGGTTGTTAATCAGGGTAATCACCAGCAGAACGAAAAAGACAACGATGCTGAACGCCGCCGCCGCGCCATAAAGCTGTTCCTGTGCGATTAGCTTATACGACTGCGTGACCAGCAAATCGGTTTGGCCGCGTGGGCCGCCCGCCGTGATGAAGTAAATCACGTTGAACTGATTAAACGTCCATATCGTGCCGAGCATAATGGCCGGTACCATTGCCGGACGAATCAGCGGCAGCGTGATATTCTTGAGCTGATCCCACTTGGTCGCGCCATCAACTTCAGCGGCCTCGTAAAGCTCCAGCGGTATGCTTTGCAGCGCGCCAGTCGCCACCACCATATTGAACGGCCAGCCCAACCAACTGTTAGCGATCAGCACGGCATAGAACGCCAGCACAGGCGCACCCGCCCGGTCAAGCAGCCGAATGATCGGCCCGCTTGCCCCGTTCCAACCGTTGTTCAGCACGTCCAGCAGCGCCATCACGGCCAGCGTTCCCGCTACCAGTACGATACCGCCGTTGAACAAGACGCGCTCCGTATCAAACTTCCCGTTCGGTTGGCGCAGTCCAACGCGCACCAAGCGATACAGCATCCACGCCGCCAGCCCGCCAAAGCCGACAATGATGAGCGCCGGAGCAATGGCTCGCAGATCAATAGGCGGGTTCACATCACCGAGCCAGTTGGTATTGGTCGGGATATTCGTGCCGAGGTTCTCGTTGATGCTGCCGAACATCAGGTTGAACCCGCCGCCGTTCTGCTGCCACAGGTTATTCCAGATCAAGCCGCTGATGTACGGTGGCAGCGCCCACGGGATGACGTACAATGTGCGGTACAAACGCCGCCCGATAACCACTTTCGAGTTCAGCACCAGCGCCACGCCCACACCAATCGTCACGTGCAGTGCGACATTGGTGATCGTCCACATCACATTAAAACCAAGCAGCGCAAAAAAATCATAGTTGGGAACGTTCAAATCACCGCTGAGGACTTTGACGAAATTTTCTAGGCCGATAAATGGCGCGGGATTACCGCCGAGGTTCTCCGTGCGGAAGTCTTGCAGCGAGATGATAATCTGGTAAAACTGTGGCAAAAAACTAATGACGAGCATAATCACCAGCGAAGGCAAAATAAACAGCCAAGGGACGCCGCTGGCGCGTACCCCCTGCCGAAAGCTGTCCCACATCGACGGTTCTCTAAGAGTCTGGGGCATAGTGGCCATAACTTACTCTCGTCTTATAACACAAGAGGCGAGAACGACAGCCGCCGAACTCGCCCCTTCACGTTCAGAATTTAGACTGACCGAGGTTATTCTGCTGCCGCGTTGGTGTGAATGTCGTCAATCTGCGCTTGGATCAAGCCATAGGCAGTATCCCGCGCAGCATCCACCTCTTCACCGCCTGCGCCAACCGCGTCAATCGCGTCTTGCATCGGTGACCAGAAGGCCCCCAATTCAGCGCGGTTCGGGAACGCAGTTCCAACCGCTGCCTGCTGCGCGAAGGTTTCCAGATCGGCATTGCCTTCGATAGAAACTTCGGGGTTCACAGGCATATGGCCGGCTTGTTCGACCAGAATTTGCTGGCCTTCAGGGCTGGTGACGAACTCCGAGAACGTGAGGAAAGCGTCGATCTTGGCCTGATCGCCTTCCAGATTGGCATTCGCAAAGAAACCAACCGTCTGCGCGAACATCGACGGAACTGTGCCGTTATCCAGCGCAGGCATCAGCGCCACACCAAGATCATCGCCCAAGTCCTGCTGATACTGCGCCAGATTCCACACGCCGTCGAACACCATCGCCACTTCGCCCGTTTGGAACTGGGGATTGGGCTTGGTCTGATCAATGACTACGCCGCTGTCGGGGTCTTGACCGAGTTCGTACATCATGCGGTGGAAGTCGAGGTAGGCATCCATGCCTTCAACGCCCGCTCCGCCTTCACCGAACGTCGCGTTGCCGTCTTCGTCCATCAGCGACCCGCCAAGACCGAACAGGAAGCCGGCGCTGTCAAAGAATTGGCTCTGGAATGCCAGTCCAGTGATACCGTCAGCCGCCAGTTCTTCGGAGATTTCCAACACTTCGGCCCACGATTCCGGTGCATCCGGCACGAGGCTCTTGTTGTAGAAAAACGCGAGTGTCTTGGCGCTTTCCGGCACACCGTAGATGCTGCCGTTGAACGTGAACGTATCCCATGCGGTTTGGTTCACGCTGTCCATCAGTTCCGGTGTGATGTACGAGGTCAGGTCGAGAACCAGACCCGCGCTGGCCCATGGCCCGGTGGCATCGTTCGCCCAGATAATCATATCGGGGCCTTCGCCAGAACCAGCCGCAGCGATAAAGCTGTCCTGAATGGTGTCGTTAGGGTTATAAACCTGAGTAATCGTAATATCGGGGTTTGCTGCCTGGAATGCGTCGATCAGCGCCAGCAGGCCATCACCCTCTGCGCCCTGCCATGCGTGCCACAGTTCGAGTTCAACGGCATCCTGCGCCGATACGCCGCCAGCAAACGGCACAACCAGCAGCAGCGTTAGCGCCAGTCCGAGCAACAATTTTCTTTTTAGAGTCATAGCATGTCTCTCCTTAATACAATAGTTGCGAATGTTGTTCACTGCCCCATTATAACCACAGCCTAAACACGAACGATAGCTTTATAGGCTCGTTTGTTGTTCATAATGTCTGAACTTTCAGGATATTCTCAGCAAGCGGTCAT
>JACMMD010001106.1 GCA_014379235.1 Anaerolineae bacterium | reverse complement strand
TGCGTCGGGTAATCAACGCCATAGTAGCCGCGCAGATTTTGAAACGTCGGGAAAAGATTCCACTCATCAGCGGTGGCGTAGCGATAGATAAACGTCTTAAAAGTCTTGGCATCAGGCGGGCGCTGCACATCGCCTAAATAGGGCGAGTAGACGTTCTCAACCATCAGATCAGAATGGTTCTCGATGTGTATAGCGAACACGGCCTGCCGCGCCGTTAGGCTGACGGTGAGTGTCACGTTGATGTCATGCTGGCCGCCGTACTCGGATGTGACGCCGTGCCAGTGAAAGGTCGCTCGCTCTGCTTCAACCTCAACCGACGACGTTTTCTGTAACTGCCCATACACAATGTTATTGCGGCGTCCTGCGAGCGGCAGCATTAATTGAAACGACAGACCCAAGCGCGGGCGGTTGAGGATCGGCCACTCCGCGCCATCGTTGATCGCCGTCAGCCCGATCAGCGTGCCGTTATCGCGCTCGAACTCCAATCGCAAAGTTTCGTTTTGAAACGTAAACGTAGACACGATAAATCCCTTTCTACGATGGATAGGATCATAGGTAGGGGCACGGCATGCCGTGCCCTTACGCCGCAATTGGCGGTTTTACCCCTTAATCGCGCCAGCCGTTAGCCCTTGAATGAACCAGCGCTGGAGCGTCAGGTACAGCACGATCATGGGGATCGACCCCACCGACAGTGATGCAAACACAGGCTGCCAATCGACGCGCCCGAACTGGTACGAGAACGCCTGAATCGACACGGGTATGGTGGCCATTTCCGGCGAACGCAGTACGATCAACGGCAAGAAAAAGCTGTTCCACGCATTCAGAAATTGCAGAATGGCGACGGTGGCAATCGCCGGGCCGGAGATCGGCAGCACAATGCGCCAGAACGCGCCCCAACGCGAACAGCCATCCACGATGCCCGCTTCGATAAGGTCGCTAGGCACCTGCCGGAAGAAAGCGCGGAAGATGAAGATCGACAGTGGCAGCCCTTCGGCAACGGTCGGCAGGATGACACCGAGATAAGTATCGGTCAGCTTGAGCCGCGCCAGCATCACGTACATCGGGATGATCGGCACGGGCACTTGCATGGTCACCACGAACAGCACGAAGATCACCAGCCCGTAGCGCAGTCGAAAACGTGCCAGCGCGTAACCCGCGAGTGTGCTGGCCATCAGTACGATCATCACCGATGATGCTGCGATGATGATGCTGTTGAGGAACGCCCGTCCTAAGTTGGCGCGTTCCCATGCGGTCGTATAGTTCTCAAACGTGAGCGTACTCGGTAATCCCCACAGGTTATTGGCGAAATCCGACGAGGTTTTGAGGGATGCCAGCACCATCCACAGCACCGGAAACACCATAACCACCACAAACATCAGCAGGATGATGTGGCTGAGAGTCTGGGTCACAATTCGGTCAACTCGCGTATCGGCGAGCAACGGTTGTCGCGTCGAAGTAGTCGCGGCCATCGTTAAATATCCATTTCTGCATTGCGCTCGGAGAGCGTCAGCCGGAGCTGTACCAGCGCGATCACGGTCACCAGCACGAAGATGGCGTAGTTCAGCGCCGCGCCGTAGCCGAAGCGGTAGAACTCGAACGCCTGCGTGTAGGCGTGCAGCGAGATCACGTTGGTCGAGTTGGCCGGGCCGCCTTCGGTCATGATGTAGGGAATCTCGAATACGTTGAACGCGCCGAGCAGCGACGTGGTGATATTGATGACCATCACCGGACGCAGCAAGGGCAGCGTGATTTTCCAGAACTGCGCCCAACGCGATGCGCCATCGACGCGGGCCGCTTCATAGAGTTCGGTGGGGATAGATTGCAGTCCCGCCAAGAAGATGACCATATGGAAGCCGTACCATTTCCAGATATCGACCACCATCAGCGAATGCAGTGCGATTCGCACGTCACCGAGCCAGTTTTGCGCCAGCATATCCAGCCCGACGGCGCGAAAAAAGTTGTTGATGAGGCCGAACTGGTCGTTATACAGGAAGCCCCATAATACGCTGACCACCACGAACGACATCACCACAGGCATGAACAGCGCCGTGCGATAGAACGCTCGTCCGCGCAGCCCTTGATGCAGCAGCAGCGCCAGCACCAGCGATAGAATCAGCTTGCCGATGACCGTGCCGAGCGCGTATTGAGCGTTGTTCAGCAGCGCGGGGATCAGGCGATTATCCATCCCCATGCGCTCGAAGTTTTGCAGCCCGACGAAAATAGGCGGCTCGACGCCATCCCAACGCAGCGTGGCGATTACCAGCCCGGCCAGTATGGGCCCGATTTTGAATACGCCGTATAGGATGAGCGCAGGCGCAAGCCACCAGTAAAGGCCGCGCTCGGATTTGGCGCGGGGCTGCACAGCCGTTTTAGCGGTATCCGTTGGGATTTGAACAGAAAGATAGGCGTCCGATGAAGCCATCCATACCTCGTGAAAAAAGCATCATTATAACGTCGCCCGACGGTGATGCGTCTAGGCATATAAACCCCTCCCTAATTCCCTCCCCGCGAGCGGAGAGGGACTTAAACTCCCCTTCCCTGCTTGCGGGAAGGGGCTGGGGGTAGGGGTTGAAGTTGTAGGGGCGCAGCATGTTGCGCCCCTACCGTTCGTTAGCGCCTACTCGAACGTGTAGCCGTCCATGTACAGTTGATCCATCACGCTCTGGATGTTGGTGGCTGCACCTTCGGGCGTTTGCGTTCCCGCCACAATCGCCTGCTGCTCCTCTTGGAACGAACGGGTGATTTCTGGTGGCCACATCCAATCCAGATACACGAACTGGTTGTCGGCACAGGTTTCAGCGTACTTGATGGCGATGGGGTCATCGCTGGCCTGTACATTGACGTTGCATGAAACCGGGTCACCGTTGTCCGTATTGGCAAAAGCAACCCATTCGTCGCTGGTCATCAGGTCGAGGATCGCTTGAGCCGTTTCGAGGCGTTCCGGCGCGATGTTGGCGAAGATACCAGTTGCATTACCCGTCCCACCGGGCATCTGGCGAACCGCACCTTCGACGATCTGGACAGGCGGTTGCAGCGACATTTCCATGTTAGTCAGTTCGGCTTCTGCGGCGCGATAATTCACCATTGCCGACGTGTGGTGATACCAGAAGGCCGCGCTGCCCTGATGGAACTGAACCTGCGCGCCGTCGGTATCAAGGCTGAGAACGTCGTTGACGAACAGCCCATCTTCCGTGAAGCGCCGCAAAATATCCAGCGCGGCGACGTGTTCGGGGTCGGTGAATTTCATGTCGCCTTGCAGCGTGGCGATGGTCTTCTCTACCGGTTGATTGCCCGACGTTTGCGCGAACGCCCAGAACTGCCATACCGGCCACAGGTAGATGTTTTGGCCGGAGTGCGTGAACACTGACGCGCCAACGGCTTCGAGTTCCGGCTTGAGCGCCAGCAGGTCGTCGTAGGTTTCCGGCTCAGGCGCGCCGATGTCGTTCAGCAGTTTCATGTTCGACAGGAAGGTGAAGCCCGAAATGCCGCCGCGTGGCAGCGCCCACAGCTTGTCTGCAATCGTATACGTTTGCAGACCCACCGGACGGAAGCGGTCAAGATAGGGCGTGTCCGAGAGGTCAAGCATCTTGCCCGCGAGGGCATAGCGGCGCAGGTCTTGACCGTTCAAGTCCATGATGTCGATCTGGTCGCCGGCGATTTCGGCGGCGCTGAACAGTTCGACAAAACGCTCGGACGGCAGAAAGCGCCAGTCCACCGTAACGCCGGGGAACGCGGCTTCGACAGCCTCAACCACTGGTGCGTAACGCATCGGGTCGAAGGTGCTGAATATCACAACACGTCCCTCGTAACTTTGCAGGCGCATCAACACGCTTGAGCGATTCGACGCGAACGCCGGGAAAGCGCTGGCGACGGATGCGCCAGCCGCAGCTCCGCCAAGCAGCTTCAGCGCTTGGCGACGACTCATTTTTTGTGCTACCATGTCGCAAACTCCTTATACTTAATAAACACGACGATTGTTTTGGTGAGCGTTGTCTAAAACATCGTGATTGGTTCTCATTATAAGAGGCGGTTGGTTGCGAAAATCCGCCGACTCTTCGCCAAAAGACTGCCATTTTTATGACAAGAGGCGTTGTTTAAGCAGTATGCTTGACCCCAAAACGGTGACGTGGGAAGCCTTCGAACAGCACGTCCAGTCCTGTCTCCAGCACCTTTACGATTACGGCTTTCTACTCACACACCCGCTTGTACAATGGCTTGTGCCGGACGAAAGCGGCCCCGAACGGGTCGAGATTTTCCGCGAACTGTGCCTCGAAACCATCGAACGCCTGCGCCCCGGCGCGAACGTCAGCTTTCATGCCAAAGCCAGTCGTGACTATAACATCCTCATGCTGCGTTTCGTCTCGCAGCAGTCGATTCAAGAAGTGGCGCAGCAGCTTTCGTACAGTGAGCGCCAGTTCTACCGCGATTATCCTAAAGCGCTGGCCAGCATCAGCGGCATCCTGTGGGAACGGCTGACCGGAACGCCAGTCCCCACACCTATCGTGACCGACAGCGCCGAAATCTCGCTCGAAACCGAAGTGCAGCACGCCCATACGGGCGCGGCTGAACCGTCCGCCGTTGATCTTCAAGCGCTACTAACGACAGTAGTGCATGATACTCGCCTGCTGGCCGAACAGTATCAGGTTGAAGTCACGCTGTCCGCGTCTGCACAGATGGCGGTTCGCGGCGATGGCATGGTTCTGCGACAGGCAGCCTTAGCGCTGATGTCGCATCTCATCACGCGCACACCGACCAGCCGCCTAGACGTCGATTACGCAGCGTCAGGCAGTGTATGCCGTGTTCGCTTCCGTGTCGAACCCGCACCGCCTGATCTGGCTGCGACGCTTGAGCAGCAGTCTACGCTGCAATTTCTGGTCAAAACCCTCGACGCAGTGCTGAGTACAGCAGTAACCTACAGCAGCGATACACAGGTTTTCGAGGTTGCGCTGGAACTCAAAGCACGCCAACAAACACTGTTGATCGTAGACGATAATCCCGACGCGCTCGACCTGTTCGAGCGTTATCTGGCGGGTCAGCCTTATGATATTCAAAGTGTGCGCGAGGGCACAGCCGCCGTTCAAATCGCCCGTGATACGCAGCCGGACATCATCATTCTCGACTTGATGATGCCGGGAACGGACGGCCTCGAAATCATGCAGAACCTCAAGAACCACGCAGCCACCAGCCATATTCCAGTGCTAATCTGTTCAGTGCTGGAGATGCAAGATTTGGCGTTGTCCCTGCGCGCCGATGGCTACCTCAAAAAGCCGCCGGGACAAGCCGACTTGCTCAACGTGCTGGCTCAGTGGCGATAGGGGTTTGCTCGTGTAGGGGCACGATGCATCGTGCCCCTACGACTTATCCTAATTTGCGTTAGCAGGCCGCAGCGCGTCCACCAGATTTTCGATGCAGCGCACCAGCTCAATCGGCTGAAAACCATCAGAGCGAGAAACAATCAATTCGCCCTGTGTGAACGGCGTAATACCCTCCGATGCACCATAAGCCGATGCCAATATGATCGGGATGCTGTTGAGCGCTGGCGCGGCCTGCATCGCATCGATCACGCCAAAGCCATCCATCTCCGGCATGAGCAAATCTAGGATTACGACATCCGGCGGTGTGCGGTTCATCATGGCCAAACCTTCCGCGCCGCCGTAAGCCTTGCGGATTTGGTACGCAGGCGACAGCGTTTTCAGCATCCGGTCATACAGGCGCACGATGTCTTGATCGTCGTCAATGACTAGGATATTGTGAATGGGGATCGCCAGCCGCTTGAGCGTGGTTTCGAGGTTTTCCATCGACACGGGCTTCACCAGATAATCCGACACGCCGCGTAACTGCATCGCCCGCCTGCCGCTTGGCATCTGACATTGGATAATGGGTGTGATGCTGGCCGCTTCATCGAGCAGCGTTCTCAGGTTTTCGTCTGCCGCCGCTTGCACCATCACCTGTTGATCGACCACCAGCGCGGCAGGCTGAACGGCTCTTACCAGCTTGAGCGCCTCGCTGATGGTTTGTGCGCTGAGCGCGTGATGTTTGTTGGTGTAGCGCTCGAACAACTGGCGCATCACGGGGTCATCATCCAGCACCACGAAATAGCGCTTGTGTTCGCTCTGAATCAGGCTGCCACGCTGACCATGTCCGCTTGCACGCAGTTGATCGACCAGCGGCAATGTGAACCAGAATGCGCTGCCTTCGCCGGGGATGCCCGCGCTTTCGACACCGATACGCCCGCCGTGCATCTCGATGAACTGCTTGCTCAAGGTCAGCCCCAAGCCAGAGCCGCCGTGCCGCCGCGACAGCGAGCCTTCCATCTGGTAGAACTCCTCGAACACGCGGTTGACTTCCTGCGGCGGGATGCCCATGCCGGTGTCCTTGACCTGAATATGAATTTGGTCGTTCTCGCGCCATGCTCGTAGATGAATGTGTCCACTGTCGGTGAAGCGCACCGCGTTACCCAGCAGATTCAGCACCACTTGGCGGATGCGAACGCGGTCTAGCCAGATGGTCGGCAGGTCGTCGGGCACGTCTATGTCGAACATGATGCCCTTCGCGGCGATACTGTCACGGATCAGGTCGGCGGTTTCGAGCAGCAGCATGTCGGCAGCAACTTCTTCTTTGACCATCGCCATCTGCCCGGCCTCGATCTGCGACATATCCAGCACGTCGTTGATAAGCCCTTGCAGGTGCTTACCGTTGCGGTAAATGGTAGTGATGTCTTTCCAGTAGGCCGAGGGCAGCGCCCCGCCATAAGAGTCCGGCGCACTGACCATCATCTCCGCGAAACCCACGATAAGGTTGATCGGCGTCCGCAGTTCGTGGCTGACGTTGGCGGCGAACTGCGCTTTCATCATGCGCGCTTCTTCGGCGGTGGCCCGCGCATGGCGAAGCTGGACATTGGCGTATTCGAGCTTTTCTGTCGCTTCGACCAGCGCTTTGGTAAGCTGCGCCAACTGCGCCCGACGCTCACGTAATTCGCGCACCTGCTCCACGATGTAGTTCTGGAAGTTGTTCATCATCACTAACGTTTGCCGCAAGCTGTTGAGCGCGATGTGGTTCATGCCGACCACAATCCAGAAGATCAGCACCGCCGATATGCCCACAGGCGGCGGCACGAAACCGCCAGCCATCAACAGCGCGGCGAACAGCGTCGAAAGCGCGGTGAAGGCAATTGCCGCGTTGCCGCCGACCAAAACGCTGGCGACCACGCCAACCGCCGCGAACAGATATAGGGTCGACGGGATGCTCGATTGCCCGACACTGAGGGCGTTAGCCAGCCACAGGCCCGCCACCAGCAGCCACGAGGCCCACGCGAGATGCTGTCCCTTGAGCCAGAAGCTGACCAGCGCCGTACATTGAATCGTCACCCACACGGCCAGCACAAACATTGGCAGAACCCCCCAGAACAGGTTAGCTATCAGCACGATTAGCCAGATAGTGGCGCTGGTGAAAATCAGCGTCAGGTTCAGTGTGTTCTGACGGAGTTCCGCTTCGATCTCACGTATTTGCCGGCGTTCTGGGTAGTTATCCTCAATCATCAGTAAATATCTCTGCCTCTAGTCATTAATTGCCTATTTTAACGCTCATTTATAGATATTATTGGCGGCGGGTACAATGGTATTCTGTTGAGCATGAGATCTAGCAGCCCGCAAGCTACCATTGCCAACCTCGAACACATGGCTGCGCTTTCGGGAATAGGTATAGCGTTTTCAATGGTGCACAGGCAGCTGGCCGCCAACCTGCATTTGATCGTGTTGCTTCGGCGTTTTCGTGATGGCACTCGTCGGGTGATTTCCATCAGCGAAGTGAACTTGGCCCGTTTTGGTGAAAAGAGGAAGTGAGAGTGTTTAGGACGAGTGAGCCGCCTCAATATCGACGGGGCTACGGTAGCCCAGCGCTGAATGCAGCCGCTGGCGATTATAGAACACCTCAATGAACTCAAATAGCGCTGTGCAGGCAGCCTGCCGGGTCACAAAACGCTGCAAGTCGGTCAATTCGGCGCGCAAGGTGGA
>JACMMD010001105.1 GCA_014379235.1 Anaerolineae bacterium | reverse complement strand
TCCGCAAATCTCTGTGATGCTGCGCCGAATTTTCGAACGTGAAGGTTATGAAGTTGAAAATGTCGATAATGGCATAACGGCTTTAGAGTATGCGGCGCGGCTGCTGCCCGATTTGATTATTCTGGATGTGCGAATGCCCCAGATGAGCGGCTTCGACGTGCTGCGTCAACTGCGTGAGAATGCAGTCACTGCCAGCATACCGACGATTATCGTCACCGCCAAAGCCCGTGAACCAACAGACTTAGCACATGGCTTGGGTTTAGGCGCAGACGACTATCTCTACAAACCCTTTGACCTGCGCGAACTATTGGCCCGCGCTCAAAGCAAAATGAAGGCGCGGCAGTTAGAAGATGCGCTTCATCGTCGCACACAAGAATTAGAGGCACTGCTGCGGATCAGTGAGGAACTCAATCAGTATCTTGAAGTCAACGAACTGCTTGATCTCATTCTGTACCTCATGCTCGACTTGCTTCCGGGTGATATCGCCGCCATATATCGCTTCGATAAAAATTCGGTTGCTACACAGCGATCCCGCGCCAAAGATCAAAGTATTCAAGTGCCCGAATTAGCGTCACCAGCGCTGATAAAACGGATTCTCAAAGTTGACCGTATCGCCATGTGGCCGGTAGAAGCGGCTGGCGACTCGGAAGACTCCCCGATCACTGAACCGTTAGTGGCCGGTTTTGCCAGCGGCATGATTGTTCCTATGCGTCATGGCGATCAAAGACTCGGCGCGTTGATGCTGCTCGATCATGTTGTTCCTTATGACCGCAGCCATTTGAGACTGTTTGAAGGTGTCGGTAGGCAGGCCGCGTTGGCGCTACGTAATGCCGAACTCTACGAGATACAAGCGAATTATGCGCTGCACCTCGAAGATATGGTCACAGAGCGCACTGCCGAACTCCAATCCGCTCAACAGATGCTTATTCGCTCGGAGAAATTAGCGTCTATTGGCGAGCTTGCCGCCAGCCTCGCCCATGAAATCAACAACCCCCTACAACCCACACGCATCATCCTCGAAAACATGCTCGAAGATGTGCAGAATCAAAAGCTCATTGACATCCTCGATGTCGAAACTATGCAGGGAAGCATAGACCGGATCAGCCGCATCGTCAGCCAGTTGTTGGAATTCACCGGACGGCGCAGCAGCGGCCCCGACGTGCAGCTTCTTGACTTGAACCCCCTGCTTGAGGGCGTTCTCAACCTGAATCGCAAATACTTCGAGCGCGAACGGGTCATCATTAAGTCCGATTTAGTGACAATCCCGGGGATTTACGGTAGCAAAGATCAACTTGAGCAGGTGTTCTTGAACATGACGTTGAACGCCGTCGCCGCAATGAGTAATGGCGGTACGCTGCGTGTAAGTACACGGATTGATGGAGATGTGATCGTGGTGAAATTTGCGGATACGGGCTGTGGTATTCCGCCTGACGAATTAGATCGCGTCTTTGACCCGTTTTTCTCGACGAAATCCAATGGCACAGGCTTAGGTCTGTTTGTAAGCTATGGCATTATACAGAGCCATCACGGCACAATTGAAGTGACTAGCAAAGTCAACAAAGGCACGACGTTTACAGTGCGCTTGCCAATCGCAGCAACACCGTCCGCCCTAATGTAAAGTCGCTTTCTTGTCAAATCCTTAGGCGACTGGTCGCCAACCGCCTTGGAAAGCCACCGCGTCTAAATCCCCTTGTGCGAAGTCCCGCGCCGCATCCATCGCAACCGCGAAAGCGCGGCTCTGTCCGTTGCCCTCACAGTCAACGATACGAATGCCAAGCGCTTCCACATCATCGTTGAGATTGGCGCTTTCGGAGGCAATTGCGGTCATGCCTTCCATCAGTGTAGCGCGCAGGCTTGATCCCGCTAGGCTACCGCATACTCTCACGAGCAGCGTTTCACCCAGATCGGTTTGAGCGCGCTCGGTTGGTTCGGCATCCAGCGTGAACTCAGCGAACGCAGCGATCAACGTGTCGCTTTCCGCGCCACCATCTGAACCAATCCCCACTGTGCCTTCGGCTTCCGCAGTGGCATCGGGTTCTGCGGTCTCGGTTTCAATGGCAGGAGCTTCCGACGGCTCAACTTCGGTAGCCGCTGCTTCTTCGGTTGCGGTAGATGGACGTTCAGTCGGTGCTGCTTCGGTCTCAGCCTCTTCCTCGGTTGCTACAGCAGGAAGATCAGTTGGAGTCGTATCTTGCGCCACTGAGAGTGACGGCGTACTGGTGCTTGCCGTTTGAGGCGTAGGCGGTTGTCCTAGAAATAGGATCGCACCGACGATCACAATCACGGCTACAAGTGCCACGCCAAGCAGCATCGGCATTCTGCTCCCACTCCGTTTAGGTTCGGAGATAGGTGCAGCAGTGCTAAAATCGGGCAGTTCTTCTTCATCGAAAGCACTCGCGGCCATCGGGCGCTGACCCGATAGTTCTGGCAGTTCAGGCATCGGCGGGGTAGCCGCTGGCATCGCAAGGCGAGTAATTCCGGGAACTTTCGCCGCTGGGAGCAATTCTTCTAAAGACTGTTTGAGGTCTGACGCGCCGGGATAATCTGCATCGAGTCGCAGCACAGTATCAATCGCTGCACGGGCCGTTTCAGGATCACCGACAGCATGAGCATACAGCCACCATACGCCGGGATTGTTCGCATCATCCGTCAGCAGCGGCTTAAGAATAGCGATGGCCTCGGCCTGCCGCTCTTGCTCTATTAGCTCATAGGCCCGAGACAAGGCTTGATCGGTGTTGGACATCTCGCTCATTTCGTGCGCGCTCCTCGTGTGTGCAGCAGGGATGCCGCCGCCCCGTCGTGGGAACAGTGCTTCAGTTGGGAAAGCATTCCAGTGCGGAGTGTACATCCAAGTGTAAAACGCCGCAAGAAACCTTCGTACTGCGGTGGCTAAAAGGGAAAAGAAAAACCCACTTCAAAAGCGGGTTTTTCATTGTCACTTGCCCCGGAGAGGATTCGAACCTCCACGCCCGAAGGCACAGGCCCTCAACCTGCCGCGTATGCCGTTCCGCCACCGGGGCTTGATGCTGGCGGGTATTATAGGCGTGGGTAAGTTACATTTCAAGCCCAACTCTGATGCTGCTTCATCACGTTCCATCAGAACTGCAACTTGGCGAATGTCGCGCTTTCCCCTAAAATCGATGCATGTTCTATAAGCTACAGCGCCGTTATACACACAGCCGAAAAGGAAGCAAGATATGCGAATCGCGCTGGATGCAATGGGTACTGATGAGCGTCCAGTGCCGGATGTCGCCGGTGGAGTGCTGGCCGCGAAGGAATTCGGTGATACGATCCTTTTAGTTGGCGATGAAACTCGCATCAAGGCTGAATTAGCCAAACTCGATACCACTGGCTTAAAACTAGAAATCGTCCCTGCTGCCGAAGAAGTGTTGATGGATGACAAACCCGGTGTCGTCATTAAGGGTAAGCCGCAGTCATCCATGCACGTAGCGATGAACCTTGTTGCGGCTAACGATGCCGATGCATTCGTCACGATGGGCAACACAGGCGCGGCGCATTCAATCGCCACCTTGAAAACCCTGAAACGCATTTCTGGTGTCAAGCGCCCTGCTCTCAGTTCAATCTTTTCCATCGCAGGCAGAACGTTCATCTTGCTCGACATCGGTGCAAACACCGACTCAAGGCCGGAGTGGATGGCGCAGTTCGCCGTGATGGGGAAAATCTACGCTGAAAATGCTCTCGGCGTGAAAAATGCGCGTGTGGCCTTGCTCTCGAACGGCGAAGAAGAAGGCAAAGGCAATCAGCTTATCCGCGATGCGGGCGAATTGATTGCACAACTGCCGCTCAATTTCATCGGCAATATCGAACCGAAAGCGATTCTGGATGGCGGTGCCGATGTCATCGTCAGCGATGGCTTTGTCGGAAACATTGTGGTCAAGGCATTTGAGGCCACAACGCGGAGTTTGCTCTATTTGATTCGTGACGAATTGACCCGCACCGTGTTTACTAAAGCAGTTGGCGCATTGGCACGTCCCGCGCTCATGCGAGTTCGGAAACAAGTTGACCCCTTTGAGATCGGCGGCGCGCCACTATTGGGTGTCAATGGGGTTGTTATCATAGGTCATGGTCGCTCGAATGCGTATGCGGTGAAAAATGCCATCGGGCAAGCGCGTCGGGCTGTGGCCGGCCACATTATTGATTCGATTCGTGAGGGTCTTGAGCCAACTCTAGACCTCGCTAGCAGCGCAGAGAATAGCGCAACGTAAGGTAGGGAGTACGCATGGAATTGTTACGCAATGGTCGTCCGCGTGTCGTGATTACAGGCATGGGCGCGGTAACTTGTTTAGGCGGCGTGAAGTCGCTTTGGGATAACTTGAAAGCCGGGCGCTCCGGTATTCGCCGCATCGAGACTATTCCCATAGAGCATGTCCCCGTCAAAATCGGCGGTGAAGTACGCGATTTTGACCCTAATTTATACATCGATGCCAAAGAGTCCCGCCGTATGGGCCGAGCTTCGCAGTTTGCAGTAGCGGCAGCACATATGGCAATTGAGGACGCAGGTATAACCACTGCCGACATCGAAGCCGAAGGTGAACGTGTAGGCGTGGTTGTGGGCACATCGCTTGGATCACATGAAATGGCCGAGCAAAGCACCTTCAAATACAAGACGGGCGGCTTCCGCAAGCCGAATCCCCTGTCGCTTATCAACTCACTGCCGAATATGCCAGCGCATTACGTGAGCCGCTTCTTGCGCGCTCTGGGCCCGTTGAACGCGCCCTCGACAGCCTGTGCGGCGGGAACGCAGTCTATCGGTGAAGCGGGCGAACTGATAAAGAGTGGGCGCTCGGACGTGGTGATTACAGGCGGTGTCGAGGCGGTTCTGCAAGACTACGCGCTGGCCGGTTTCGACGCGATGGCCGCGCTGGCCAACGAGTTTAACGACGATCCAGCAGGCGCAAGCCGTCCGTTCGATAAGAATCGCTCTGGCTTTGTCTTCAGCGAAGGCTGTGGCGTGGTCATCATCGAAAGCCTGAGCCATGCCCTCAAGCGCGGGGCGCGCATCTACGCCGAAATTCTCGGTCATGCCTCGTCATCGGACGCTTTCCACATTGCCGCGCTCGATCCCGAAGGCGGTGGCGCAATCCGTTCGATGCGTTGGGCGCTGGAAAACGCGCACGTAAACGCCGAAGATATTCAATACATCAACGCACATGGTACATCGACACAGGCAAACGACGCGATGGAAACGCTGGCCATCAAACGTGTGTTCGGAGAGCAGGCGTATAACATCCCGGTTAGCTCAACCAAGAGCATGATCGGTCATGCGCTCGGCGGTTCTGGCGCGATTGAGGTTATAAGCTGCGTCATGTCGCTCGTGGAACAGGTGCTGCATCCGACCATCAACTACACCACGCCCGACCCGGATTGCGACCTCGACTACGTGCCGAACATTGCCCGAGAAATGAAAGACCTGAAATACATCATGTCGAACAGTTTCGGGCTTGGTGGGCAGAATGCCTCGATTGTTCTCGGTACACTCTAGCCTACATTAACGCTTGTAGAGAGTAGTTCAAAAGGAATGCGTGGTACAATCGCCACGCATTTTTGATTCCATATAATGACCGCTACGCTGTGACTACTCAGGGAAAATATGCTCGAAGAACTGCATTCGATTGACGCGCTGCTGGTCGAGCGAGAAATCAAAAAAGCCGAAGTGATTATCGCCAGAGCGCTGCGGGCAAATCCCCTGTCTGCAATCAAAGCACAAATTCTCATTCGTCGCGCCCGTGTACGCTTAATGAGCGCCCGGCCCGAAGAAGCGATAGATGATCTGCTGACGGCCCGTTCACTAGCGCCGGAAGAATTCGAGAGTCCGTCACTGCTCGAATTGCTTGGCGACTGTTATTTCGCCCGTTTTGAGCTATCTAGCGTGGGTTTTGCTGAACGCAATGACACATTACAAGCACAGCGCGCTTATCGTCAAATCCTTGACGGTGTTCCCACTTATGCCAATCTTGGTTGGATACACTATCAGTTGGGGCGTATCCTGCTCACCAATAACGAGGCTGCCGATGCCGACGCTTATTTCCGCAAAGCATTGTTCAGCCCTAGCCATGTGCGCGGTTTAACCGCTTACTGCTACGAGCGACTTGGCTTTGTGGCTTTCTACGAGCATCGAGATTCCCATTCAGCGATTACGTTCCTCAATAAAGCGGTAGATACCTATCCATCATCGGAAAATCGTGCTTGGCTAGTTCAAGCTCATATCTTACGCAGTCGCGTCTATCGTGAAGCTCGAAACTACGGAATGGCTTTAACCGCTGCCGAAGCAGCGCTGGCCGTTGCCGCTGACCATGCTGTGGATAGTAAGAGTGGGTTGGCCGAAGCGCTGCTTACAGCCGGAGAACTCCTTGCTGAAATCGACGGGCGTGAGCGTGATGTCGTTGCCTATTTGCAGCAGTTCCTTCAAATCAGCAAAAAGCCGCTTGGTGTCGACGTAACGTGGTCGCGGGTACACGAAATGCTTGGCGATGCGTATTCGCGGCTTGGACAGGCCGATGCTGCCGCCGCAGCTTTTCACGCTGCCTTGCAATTTAATCCATATCACCCGTGGGAAGTATCGCTGCATTACCGTATTGCCCGCAGCTACTATCAACAGCAGCAGTATGAGAAAGCCATCGAGGCCATTCATCGTATGTTGGCCGCGGCCCAATCAGAAGGTCAAACAGTGGGTGACTATCGGGTGTATGACGTGCTTGGAAACGCGCAGTTTGCGCTTGGGCGCTATGCAGAAGCCATTGATGCCTATCAAATCGCCCTCGAAATCGCTCCGACCAACGCCGAAAATCTCGACAAGATCAAAATGTACCACCAGTTCGCGCAGGAATTGAAACGACCCTTGTGATGGACTTCCCCACGACACTAGAATCAGCGCTCATTCAACATCTAACGAATAGGTTCAAGTCGTAATGGTCAAGAGAGTAACGGTTATCGGTGGTGGACTAGCCGGTTCAGAAGCGGCATGGCAGCTTGCCGAGCGCGGCATTGCAGTCGATTTGTACGAGATGCGCCCGCGCAAAAATACTGGCGCGCACGTCTCCGATAGACTCGCGGAACTCATTTGCAGCAATTCGCTCGGCTCTCGGTTGCCAGACCGGGCATCCGGTGTTCTGCAAAACGAGTTGAAAATGCTGCGTTCGCTGCTGATTATGGCGGCTGAGAACGTAGCTGTTCCCGCAGGTGGAGCGTTAGCGGTAGACCGTGAAGCCTTCTCCGAACAGGTGACAAGCGCTATCAGTAACCACCCTCTCATCACGCTCATTCGTGAAGAAGTCACGGCAATTCCGCCGGACGATACGCCAACCATTATTGCCAGTGGCCCACTCACCGCCCCGTCGTTGGCGCTCGATATTGCAAAACTGGCCGGCCAAGAGCATCTCTATTTTTACGACGCGATCTCCCCTATTGTAACCGTTGACAGTATCGACATGACTATCGCTTTCCGCGCCAATCGTTACCGACGCGGTGAAGATGCCGAAGGCGATTACATTAACTGCCCCATGAATGAGCAGGAATACGAGCGTTTTGTCGATGCCTTGCTCGCGGCTCAAACCATCGAACTCCACGCAATCGAAACCGAAGAGTCGCACTATTTCGAGGGTTGCCTGCCGATTGAACAGATGGCGGCGCGAGGTCGTCATACGCTGTCTTATGGCCCGATGCGCCCTGTAGGGCTGCGCGACCCACGTTTCGATAAGCGCCCTTATGCAGTGGTTCAACTTCGCCGCGACAACCTAATCGGCACGCTGTACAACATCGTCGGTTTCCAAACCAATGTCCGTTGGGGCGAACAGGAAAAAGTGCTGCGTTTGATTCCCGGCCTCGAAAACGCTGAGTTCATGCGTATGGGCCAGATGCACCGCAACACCTTCATCAACGCGCCGACTCTGCTGCACCCGACGATGCGCTTTCGTCAGCGTGAGAACCTGTTCTTCGCCGGACAAATCACGGGCGTCGAAGGCTATGTCGGCAACGTCGCTACGGGATTGGTCGCGGCG
>JACMMD010001104.1 GCA_014379235.1 Anaerolineae bacterium | reverse complement strand
CGATGCTCTGCGCTGCTTCGACATAAACTTCTTCTCGCAGCGACAGCACGAGGCTGCGCGTCAGCCGTGCGAAGCCCGGCCACCACACCAGCGCGATACCGATCATGGCGTTCGTGACGCCCTTGCCAAGCGCCGCCGTCAGCGCGATAGCCAGCATCAACGGCGGTACGGTTAGAAAGATGTCCGTGACTCGCATCAGAATATCATCCACCCAACCGCCGAAATACGCCGACACCGCACCAACCGTGACGCCGATCAGTGTCGCCACCACGATAATGACCGTGCCCACTTGCAGCGCCATGCCTGTGCCCATCAACACGCGGCTGAAAATATCGCGTCCAACGTGGTCAGTGCCAAAGTAATGTAAGCCGTCCGGTGCTTGTAAGCGCTCCGTTGCATGAATGCGGCCTTCGGAATCTTCGGGGAACGGGACGACGAACGGCGCAATCACGGCGATTATGATGATAATCAGCAGCGTGACGAACCCGACAAGCGACAGCGCATTACCGCGAAAGCGATACAAACCACGTCGCACATTTTCCCAGCGTGAGGGTTTAGCCACGTCCCGCAAGTTAACGGTTGGAGTTGTTATCGAAGTTTCAGCCATAGCGAATTCGCGGGTCTATAATGCCATAAGCAACGTCAGTAGCGATGTTGACCAGACTGAACAGCAGCCCGTAGATCAGCGTTATCCCCATGATCGGCTGAAAGTCCAGCCGCAGCGATGACTCCACCGCATACAAGCCCATGCCCGGCCAGTCGAAAATGGTCTCGACCAGTACCGCACCGGCCATCAGCCAGCCAAATTCCAGCGAGATCATCGTCAACGTGGCGATCAGCGCGTTTCGCAGCACATGGCGCGAAATCACGGTGCGCTCACGGATGCCCATCGAGCGCGCCGTCCGTACATAGTCTCTGTCCATGACTTCAAGCACGCTGGCCCGCGTCACACGGGTGATGCTGGCCAACGCCCCGAACGACAGTACTAGCGCCGGAATGGTCAGATGCGAAAGGGTCAGTTTGAAAGAATCGAAATCCAGATGCAGCAAGCTGTCGATGAGATACAGTCCCGTAATCGTGGGTGGCGGTATATCCAGTACGTTGAAGCGCTTGCCGATGGGGAACCAATCAAGCTGCAAGCCGAACACCATCTGAAAGATCATCGCCAACCAGAAAGCCGGAAAGCTGACGAAGAACAGCGCCACGATACGCGCCAAATGATCGGGCAGCCTGCCGCGAAACACCGCCGAAATCACTCCTGCCGGAACGCCGATCACGGTTGCGATCATGATAGCGGCGAGTGTGAGTTCGAGCGTGGCAGGAAAGTAAACGGCGATGTCGTCGCGGACTTCGCGGCGGGAGTATAAAGAACGACCAAAGTCGCCGCGCAGCAGCCCGCCAATATAGTTGACGTATTGCAGCGGTAACGGTTGGTCTAAGCCGAAATCATGGCGCAGCGCTTCTTTGATTTCGTCCGTTGCCTGTGGCCCCGCCGCTAGTCCTACGGGGTCGCCGGGAACGACACGCGAAATCGTAAAGGTGAGCAGGCTCAACCCGATCAACAGCGGGATAATCAGCAGCAAACGCCGCAGCAGATAATTGCGTAAATTCATGATGAGTCGAGCGCCCGTTATGGTAGGGGCACGATATATCGTGCCCCTACAACGTGGTCTAGCCTAAGCCGAGCAGTCTTGCATCCACAAGTCTTGAAACAAAACCGAGATGGT
>JACMMD010000115.1 GCA_014379235.1 Anaerolineae bacterium | reverse complement strand
ATAGCCAATAGCTTTTAGTCTCTAGCTTTAGGGCGTTCAGTTGAACGCCCCTACTCGAACCTCGTGCCTCGAACCTGCTTTTGTACCATGTACTCTGTACTTTTGCTTCGCATCATCCTCCGCCTGTGCCGCCTGCGGGAATGTTCATCGGGTGATATTCTTCCGTCCACCATTCGGGGAAGGCGAAGAACGGCTGGCCGAAGTAGTTGTCCAGAATGCGCCGAGCAATCGGCGCGGCCACTTCCGAGCCTTCACGCGAGTTCTGCGACACGACCACGACAGCGATCTCCGGGTTTTCTGCCGGAGCGTAAGCCAAAAACCACGCATGAGGTTCGCGCTGGGCGGTTTGCGCCGTGCCCGTTTTACCGCAAACCGTGTAATTAGTCTCTGCTTCGGGGAACACGAACTGCGCTGTTCCGCGCACCCGATCCGCGATCACATCGCACATGCCGCGCCGGACGATATCCATCACTTCTTGGCTCAAGCCTACGTCACCGATAGCCGTCGGCTGCCCGACCTGTTCATCGCCCACACGCTCGACAATATACGGGCTGTAGACCGTGCCGCCGTTGGCCACCGCTGCCGTCATCATCGCGGTCTGGATGACGGTGAGCTGCGTGTCACCTTGCCCGATGGCGTTATTGATCGCCGATGCCGCGCTGTCTGGCATCGGCACGTTGCCGGATGCCTCCGGGCCAAGAATGTCCAGCCCGCTACGCCGCCCCAATCCGAAGCGCTGCGCGTATTCCACGACCAATCCCGGCTCTTTCGCATAGAGCATCGCGCCAGCCTGATAGAAAAACGGGTCACACGATGAGGTCAGCGCCTGCGAAATGGTGATGTCGCCCGTCGCTTCGAGGCCGTCGGTATGCCGCCAGTCGGTGCGGACACCAAAAGTATCTCCATAGGGTGTGCCATCCCACTCCAAACCACAGGAGAAAATCTCATCAGGTTGGAAGATGTTTTCAGAGGCCGCTGCGGCAGTGGTGACGACCTTGAACACCGATCCCGGCGCGAACTGCTCCGAGACGACGCGGTTAGTGAGCGGGCGCATTTCGTCGGTGGCCAGTTGAGTGATGTAATCACCGACGAATGGGAACGGCGTATCGGGGTTGAAGATGGCCGGCTCGAAGGTCGGGTAGCTGGCCAGCGCTAAAATCGCACCCGTGTTCACATCGATCACAACCACGCCCGTTCCCGGTGATAAGCTGCCCCAACTGGTTTGCGCGTAGTTATAAGCATCAGAGATGGCTCTAGCAGTTGCCATTTGTAAGTCGCGGTCAATGGTGAGGGTGATCGGCTGCGGCTCGATACCTTCCGCGCCGGCCAATTCGCGCAAGGGTACACCGCCAGACTCGACGATTCGCAGCGTTTGCGATGCTTGACCGCCTAATACATCGTCGTAGGCCTGTTCGATTCCGGCCAAGCCCACTAGATCGCTTTCACGGTAGCCCTGACTCAAGAACGTCTCAAGTTGATCGGCGGGAATGGTACTGATATACCCGGTGACGTGTGACGCTGCCCCGTGTCCCACGTAGCGCCGCGTCTGCCGCTCGATGCGAAGGTTTGCCGTGATGTTGCACAACTCCGTAAGCTGCGCGTCGTACTGACGCTCGGTTTCGGGGTCAACCTCACCCACGTAAAACAGGGTTTCAGCCGCATAAGGCGCGAAGAATGCGAGAATGTCGTCGGGTTGTTTTTGCAGCACATCACCGAGCAGCACCGCACAGTCTGCTTCGTTGGGTATCGTTTGGCGTATCGCATACAGCGTGATTACCGTGCCGCCCTGCTCAACCAACACATTGCCATTGCGGTCAAGGATATTGGCGCGAGGCTGGCGATCCGCGTCAACGGTAATGCGCGATCCCGATACCAGTACATCGAAAATGTCCATCGTTGACCACGCCACGCGCCAACCGTCAGGGCTTT
>JACMMD010001103.1 GCA_014379235.1 Anaerolineae bacterium | reverse complement strand
CTACTGGAAAGCAGCGCGTTTTCGACATCTTTCATGGCGTTAGTCGCGTCGCGGACGGAGTTCATGGCAACCCGGCCCGGGCCGGGCGTGGCTGTCGGTTGGCTTTCTTCGGCAGGGGCTTCTTCTGCCTCTTGCTCTGCTGGCGCGTTTTCCTGCTGGCGTGTGGTCAGCGCTCCGCCTAACATTTCTAAGCGGGCATTTACAAGCTGCTCCAGTTCATCCAGATTCTGCTGCTGGACAAGATTATCCCGCGTTAACTCTCGTAGGTTCTGCAAACCTTCACTGGCCGCGCTGCTCGCTTCCCGGAAAGTGCCTAGAAAATACTCATCACCCGTAATGAGAAAGGCGCGCGCTTCGGATTCCGCCGTCGTAATCGACAATAATACTTCCTCGATGTCGTTGAGGACTTGGAGCGTATGGTTGACTTCCTCAGTGATGGCCAGAAATTGAATAGCATTGCGCTGTACAATCACGCCGATCACGACGATTAGTGCAATGGAAGCGACAAATCCAATAGTGATTCTAGATTCAATTGACCAACGCATCGGCCATCCTATCAAACTCACTAGGATAGTGTCGTCATAAGTTTAATAACCGGAACAAATTTTAAACGATTTTGCAGATCGTAATAGCTGATGCTCATTTAATAGCTAACTGCATGTGTCTGTCGATAATAAACCATAAAGATAGTTACTAGAAAGTCTATATAAACCAGCATAGCATAAAAATTTCTTATTGGTAACTTAAGCTATATTAAGAATAATGAGCGCGGCTAGACCGTAGATTATCCGTTTTTGAATATTAAGAGGCGGCTGCCACCGCAGCCGCCTCTTAATATTCACACTTCAGATTTTAAGTTAGAACGAACGGCCAGCGCTAAGTGCCTGCTGAAAACTGCGAGGGTGCGGTGGGCTGCGGCGGTATCAGGTTTTCACGGGCTGGACTTTGTGCGTTGATCGTGGCGAAAAACTGTTTGATGATGTGTTTGAGATGCGTGGCATCATAGGGCTTGGTGATGTAGGCATCGCAGCCAGCATCATGCGCTCTCGTTTTGCTGTCGGCGGTGCTGCGTGTCGAAACAACGATGATCGGAATATTGCCCAGTGATTCATCAGCCTTAAAGCGGCGGATGGCTGAGGCTTCATCAATATCGACCCTCGAAAACTCCATCATGATAAGCGATGGGCGCAGACGGTGAGCGATTTCATAGGCATCGTCGTGAATGGTGGACGCAGCGACCTGATAGTTCAGCAGTAAAAGTTGGGTTGTCAGCAGAGCTAGGTTTTGGGGGTAGTCATTGACGACAAGGATAACGTTCACGGCGTCCCTTTATTGACAGTCTCTAAGTTGGTCGATGTGATTACTAGGGAAAATAGCACAAAATGACGATTCTGACTATCCTGTAATCTTAACACTTAATCGCTAAAAAGGCGTTTGAGTGGGCTTTAGAATTGCGTTGTTGGGACACAAGCACCTGTGCCCCAACACTTTATGAGGGTTGAAGCCTAGTTCTCTGGCAAAATGCCGGTGATTCCGAGTTCAGCCAGTTCAGCCGCTAACGTGTCCGTCGCTGGCACTATCGCGTCAAGGTGCGCTTGAGCGGCGGTGCGGTCACTTTGCGCTAATGCTAAGTAAGCGGCGATGTATTCGTCCATGATGGTCAGCATCGCGGCTTGTAGATCGATGGCACAGTTCGGCGGCAGCACACCCGCGAACTGTTCACGCTGCTGGAGTAAACGCTCGATGACGGGTGCGAAGGCCGCTGGCTGTGCCGAGCCTGCGCTGATGGTTTGCAGCGTGGTGAAGAACGGCAAATTGAAGAAGCGGTTCGCGCCCGAAGTTGTCATCCAGCCTTCGAGATCGCAGGCTGATGTCACCTGACCCGGTTCGGCAGTTTCTTCGGTTAGCCCAGCGTCCGCACCGAGTTCGACTAACGCAGCTTGTGCCGCCGCGAAGTAATCCCCCGCCGCCTGAATGTGCGCGCCGACTTGACTCTCATCGCCCCAATTTTCAAAAGCGAGGATTGATTGATCCATACCGTTGAGGATGCCCTCATGCACGGCGCTGAGGCACGTCGGAACACTCACCTGCGCGAATGTGCCGCGCTGCTGCTGTAACGCCGGGATGAGCGCTTCGAGATTGGGATTATCCGGGTCGGGTTGCAGTTCGTTGGTCGATGTCAGCAAGAAATCGGCCAGCGCGAATCGATAAGTACCCCACCATTCCAGCGCCGGACACTCGACGCTGTCGGCGCTGGCAGCGAACGGCGTGACGCGGGCGCGCTGTTCAGCGAGGGCCGTTTGCGTCGGGCCGAAGTTACTGGCCTCGGTACCAACAATGGCGACTGTGTTGCGAGTGGGGCGGGCCGTCGGCGCAGGGCCTGCTGTGGGCGTTGGCTGTCCATTATTGGAATTGCTCAAGATGAAAATCACGCCGCCGACCAGCACCAACGCGACCACGATGACACCAATGATAAGCGGCATCGAAGACGGGCGCGGGTTGTCCGGCTGCTGCGGTGTTCGTCTCGGGCTTGGAGTTCCTTGCGATTTTGACATGCTGTGTGATTGTATCCGTTATGTTGTCGATGTTGATGGAGCGCGTTTTCAAGTATCTGTAGGGGCGGGTCTAAGCAAACGAAGTTTGCTCCTGCCCCTACTGAATGCGCCATTCTATATAACAATCCGCGCTCTGCGAACGGCGGATTAACCCAACGCCGATGAGGTCGTCGCAGTCGGAATCGCTGTTGCTGCGCGAGTTGGCGTGAATGTCCGCGTTGCCGTCGGCGTCAATGTCGGCGTCGGTGTACATGGTATACCAGCTTGAGTCGGCGTAAAGGTTGCTGTTGGCGATGCCGTTGGCGTCGATGACTCTACTTCGGCGGTTTGGGCCGGAGTGATAACCATTTCTGCGGGGTCGAAGGCCCGCAGAGTTGGTGTCACTTGATACGACGGTGCTTTGCCAAGCG
>JACMMD010001102.1 GCA_014379235.1 Anaerolineae bacterium | reverse complement strand
GGACAACAGAAGGATAAAGGTTGAAAATCTATGGTAACTGGACTCAAAACCCCACAACCGAGCCGTCCTAATCTACCGCCGCCGCCGTCGCCAAACGGCGTGAATGAGGACGAACCGCCGAATGATGGTCACGAGGCCGTTATGGGCTTCTTCGATCATTTGAACGAGCTTCGCAGCCGCTTGACCAAGGCCGTTCTCGCGCTGGTGATCGGCACGTCTATTGGTGCATTGTTTGGCGCGCAAATCCTCATCTTCTTGAAGCAGCCTTATGCCGAACGTTTCACAGCGCTCGGCCCGACGGATAGTGTAGTGGCGTACTTCCGTGTCTCGCTGCTGGCGGGTGCGATCCTGTCGATTCCGGTCATCACCTACCAACTGCTGATGTTCATTCTTCCGGGCTTAACCAAACGCGAACGTCGTTTTGTTGTGTCTTCATTGCCTGCGATCACTGTATTGTTCCTCATTGGCGCAATCTTCGCGTGGGTGATTCTGATTCCACCTGCACTCAATTTCTTGTCAACTTTCCAAAGTGATATATTCAAAGCGGAATGGACGGCAGATTTATATTTGAGCTTCGTCACCGCGCTGGTGTTCTGGATGGGCGTTGCCTTTGAGACACCGCTGGTGATGTTTATCCTGTCGCTGATTAATATGGTCAATGCGGGCGTGCTGATTCGCAATTGGCGTATCGCCATCATAGGCGCGGCTGTCGCGGCGGCGCTGATTACACCCACAGTCGATCCGGTGAATATGGCGCTGGTGATCGTGCCACTGTTGGCGCTGTACGTGTTGAGCATTGGTCTGGTGATGATTGGCTCGCGCATCAATCGGGCGCAAGCTGCCTAGCGCATCTCCCTAATGTGAACGCTAACTCTGACGCAACTCCGCAGCCTGATGCCGCTCCTAAACGGGGGCGGCGTTATTGGCTGCGGCTGCTGAGGATTTTTGTGGTCGCGTTGGTGGCGGCGCTCGTGCTTGTTCCACTGCTTTTTGGTGGAATGATGATGTGGGGGCTGCTGCATCCCGGTTGTAACGTTGGCTCTGCTCCGGCTGTAGCATATGAGACGGTTACATTCCCCTCGACACGCGGCGTGACTCAACAGGGGTATTTCGTTCCCGGTACAAATGGCGGAACGGTCATCGTCGTCCCGGCCTACGGTAATGGGCACGGCGGGGAAAGCTACTTCGTGGACGTGTTAAACGGAGCGGGCTTCAATGTGCTGACGTTGGACGCACGGGTTTGCACCAATTACGGACACTTGACGCTCGGCTATGTCGAGGTCGAAGATGTGCAGGCCGCCTATGATTATCTGCTGACCCGCGACGATGTAGACCCCGAACGAGTGAATTTACACGGCTTCTCATCGGCTGGTTCAACGAGTATTATGGCGGCAGCGCGTATCCCGCAGATTCGCGGCGTGGCCGCGATGGGCGGCTATTGGGATTTCGCGCAGGGTTCGCTCGGCTTAGGGCAATCGGGCACGTATTTTGATACGCTGTTCAAGTGGGGACAAGTCATCACCTATCGGCTGACGACGGGTGAAGACATCGCCAACCTCAGCCCTATCAGCGTGATTGATGAGATTGCGCCGCGCCCGATTTTGCTGATCTATGGCGAGTTTGACCCTGCGCTTGACGGCGCTCGGAGAATGCGACAGATTGCGGCTGACGCGGGTTCGGGCGATGGCGCGGAGTTCTGGGAAGTCGAAGGTGCGGGCCACGGCGGTTATTGGCAAGTCGCACCAGAAGAATTTGAGCGGCGGGTGATCGAGTTTCACAGCCGTGTTTTGGTAGAGGGATAATGACACGCTTTTTCAAACGGCGGGGTTCCCGGCGCGTACTCGTGCTTGGGCTAGATTGTGCCGCGCCGGAACTGGTATTCGATCAGTTTAACGCTGAACTGCCGACGCTGCGCGGTTTGATGCAAACGGGCACATGGGGGCGGCTGGAGTCTTCGCTTCCATGTATCACCGTTCCGGCGTGGGCCAGTATGATGAGCAGCCGCGATCCCGGTGTGCTTGGCATCTATGGTTTTCGCAACCGCGCCGATCATTCATATAATCCTATGAAGGTGACAGATGGTTCTGCGGTGCGTGTTCCGCGTGTGTGGGATTACGTGAGCGAGGCCGGACGGCCTTCGCTGCTGGTGGGTGTGCCGCAGACCTATCCAGCGCGTCCACTTCTGAACGGCTATCTGGTCAGCGACTTTATGACACCGGGAACGGAGAGTGCGTTTACCTATCCGGCGATACTCAAACAAGAAGTTTTGCGCGTCACACCGAACTATACATTCGACGTGGGCGATTTTCGCACGCCGGACAAAGATGCTTTGTGGCAGCGCCTGATCGACATGACCGAAGCGCAGTATCGGCTGTTGTGCCACCTGATGACGGGCAAGGCGTGGGATTTCGCTATGCACGTCAACATCGGTACGGATCGGGTGCATCATGGCTTCTGGCGCTATCATGACTCCACGCATCGGCTGTATGAGGCGGGAAATCCCTACGAGAACTACATCCGCGATTACTATAAGCTGGTCGATGAACGGTTAGCTGAAGTCATCGAATTGGCTGGCGATGATGTGACCGTTTTGGTGGTTAGCGATCATGGTGTTCGGCGGCTGGATGGCGGTATTTGTTTGAATGAGTGGCTGTGGCGTAATGGCTGGCTCACCCTGAAAACTCCGCCACAAGCGGGCGAACTCACGACGTTGGAGAACGCCGATGTCGATTGGGCGCAAACGCGGGCATGGGGCAGCGGTGGCTATTACGGGCGTGTTTTCTTGAATGTTGAGGAGCGCGAACCGCAGGGCATCATTCCGGCGGAGCAGTACGAAGCGACGCGCAACAAATTGGCGGCGGCGCTGGCGGCTATCATCGGCCCCAACGATCAAGCGCTGGATACGAAGGTGTTCAAGCCGCAGGAGATTTACGAGCAGGTGAACGGCATCGCGCCGGATTTACTGGTGTACTTTGGCGATTTGCACTGGCGGGCGGTAGGTACTTTCGGGCACGGCGCGCACTTTACGCTCGAAAACGATACCGGCCCCGATGACACGAACCATGCGCCACATGGCATTTTCATTTTGAATGAGCCGGGAAAACGCGGCGCGGGTAACGTCGATGGGCATCAGTTGATGGACATCGCGCCGACGCTGCTGAGGCGGTTGGGCATCGATGTTCCGCGTGAGATGCAGGGACGAGAGATTGAAACTTAGAAAGCTTACCGCAGGGGCGCAGAGATACAGGGATGCAGGGAAGAGAAAGTTGATGCTGCTTTGGCGTGGCTTTTAGTAGCAGTCGTTATCGTAGCTGGCGGCGGTTGGGCGGCGTGGTTGCTGGCACAGTCGCGGCTTAAGGGAGGCGGTTGGCTGCTGGCGACGCTGACTCTCGCGTTGAGTGTTGGCGCTATTTCGCTGCTCATGCTCTGGGAAGGGCTGATCGGCATACCGTTCAGTCTGTGGGGTGTGACGCTGCCTTACCTCGCGCTGGCGCTGCCCGGTTGGTGGCTGTGGTGGCGAGCGAGAGGCGCTTGGGGTTTAAATCCCAAGCTAGAAGTTGTGTCGGGAAGCCCACTAAAGGGGCTTGCCCCGACACCTCCGCCAAATATCGAGATGGCAGCAAGGGAAACGGGCTGGATATTTCGCTGGTTTATCGTCGCGCTGCTAGTCATCATCTCGGCGGGAGTGTTGTTCAACGCGGCCTATTGGCCATTCTACCGTGACGATACGCTCGGCATTTACGCGCCGCAGGCCGCCGCGATGTACGGGACGCGGGCGCTGATTCCCATAGACCGCATCGACGTACTGTACGAAACGTATCCGATGCTGATGCCGCTCACGTACACATATACTTATCTGGCATCGGGTTGGGCGAACGAATACCTCGCAAAATTGGTATCGGCGCTGCTGGCGCTGGCGTGTCTGCCTACGGCCTATGAACTGGGCAAGGCGCTGTACGGGCGGATGTCCGGTGCATTAGCGGCGCTGCTGCTGGCACTCACGCCGACCTTCGGGCGTTGGGCATCGTCAGGCTACGTTGATCTGCCGATGGCGTTCTTTTACACGCTGGCGGCGTTGTTCGCGTGGCGGCTGTGGCAAGCGCGCCATTGGAGTGATGCGCTGCTGGCGGGGATTCTTGTTGGGCTGGCGGCGTGGACGAAAAATGCGGGGCTGATCGGTATAGCCGTACTGACGTTGTGGCTGCTGTGGGCGCTTATCAACCGGCGCATTAGCTGGCGCGAAATGGTGCTGGCGTTGGCGGCGTGTGCTGTCGTGGCCGGGCCGTGGTACGCTCGAAATCTGCTGCTCGGCGGCGTTTTGATACCCGATACGGCTTGGGTCGATCAAGCGCAGCGCAGCTCACAAAACCTGATGGTTTTCATCACCCGTGACGAATTGTTCGGTCTGGCGGGTTGGGTGATTCTGGCGGCGGTTATTGGCGCGCTGGTTCGGCTGGTTCGGCTGCGCGGCGATGCGCCGGAACATGCACTGCTGCTGCTGTGGACGCTGCCATTTTTCGCGGCGTGGTGGCTGTACGTGAGCTATGATCCGCGCTTCTTGCTGCTGTTCTTGCCAGCGCTGATCGTATTGGGCGGGGCATGGTTGGCTTATATGTGGGGGAGTGTGCCATCGCGCTGGCGAACGGTTGCGGCGGTTTTAGCGGCGGCGGTGGTGCTGGCGATGGCGCTGTTGGTGGTATGGAACAGCGTCGAGTTCAAAGACGCGATATTGCGAAATCCCCTTATGGATGACGCGGCCAAGCGGACGCTGATTTTTGGTGAGGAGTGACGGGCGCGCCTTGTTTTCGCTATAACCGCATGACATAATGACCGCCTTTGTGACTATTTAACAACGTTCGATACATCCTTATGCAGCTTATCAAAACCACACCGCAAACGGATACGCGCTCATTCACCGTGCGCTATTGGCCTTATCTGCTGCTCGGCGGCGTACTGTTATTCACTTTCATCGTGCTGGTCATTCTGGGGCTGGACTTGGGATTCGTCGGTGACGTGCTGACGTTCGAGTATTTCTATGAGCGGCTCGGTGTGCGCGATGGAATGCGCTGGCTGACGGTGGGGCTGTGGCAGCGGCATCTGCTTGGCAGCCTATATTCGGCAACCATCCACACCTTATTCCCCGATCAGTCGGCGGCGTGGTACGGCGCGACGATTGCGCTGCATTTCGTCAACGCGATTCTGGGATTCTGGCTGGCGGATACTCTCCTGCGCGGGACGCGGCGTTGGATCGCGCTGGCGGCGGCGCTGCTGTTCGCGTTCCATATGCTGCAAATCGACGATTATTTCGAGTATCCAACAGGCGGCTTACGACATACAAGTTTCGCGTTGGCGCTGCTGTCGCTCGGTTTGTATTTGCGCTATGTGCGCGGCTTCAGGCAAAGTCGC
>JACMMD010001101.1 GCA_014379235.1 Anaerolineae bacterium | reverse complement strand
GTGGCGATCAACTGGCTGGCGTTGACCGGGCCGCCTTCACTCGTCAGCACCCACGCCAAAACGAACTGTTGAAACGAGCCGACAACGGAGAGAAAGATCGTCAGCCGGATAGTGGGGCCAAGCAGCGGCAGCGTTACGTAGCGGATAACGTCGCGCTCTTTCGCGCCATCGACACGGGCCGCGTCTTCGAGGTCTTGTGGGATGTTTTGCAGTCCTGCCATGTACAAGATCATATGGAAGCCGAAGTATTTCCACGTTAGCACGAGAAACAGCGCAAACAACACGATGTCGGTTCGCGCCAACCAGCCAACCGGCTCGAAGCCGGGAATGAATGTCGCCAGCACCGAGTTCAACAGCGCGCCGTTATCGGGGCTGAGGACGTAGCGCCACATAATCGCCGTGATGACTTCCGAAAAAACGAAAGGCAAGAACAAAAAAGCACGAAAGGCTTTGCGTCCGCGCAGCTTGCCGCGCCCTACTAGCAGCGCCAGCCCTAACGCCATCGGTAACTGAATCAGCAGCGACAGCGACATGAGTGTAAAGCTGTGCCACACCGAATCTTGAAAAACGGAATGACTGAGCAGTCGCTCATAGTTACCCGTCCACACAAAATCCGTCGGCGGGCCAAAGCCGTTCCAGTCGTACAGGCTGAAGTAAACCGATTGGCTAATCGGCATCAGCACAAACAGCAGAAAGATCAGCATACCCGGCAGCAGGAACAGCGCGATCAGCAGCGAGTTATCGCCCTGCGGGAACTGTTTATTGCGGCTGGCAGTGTTCGTTTGCGTTCGCGGCAAAACTCGAAATGCAGACATAAAGCGATCTCTTTGTTATTCTATTGACGGCTGAGGCGCGATTTATATTTTCGTGGCAAGGCCGAAGATGTGGAGATCGCACAAGCCGGCCAGCTTCCAATCTCCACATCTTCCTTGCCGATGATCTATTCGATCATGTTCTACTCAAGCTCAAACGCAGCCGAGTCTTCAATTGCCGCAGCCGCTTCTTCTGGTGATGCTGTGCCAGCGAAGATCGTCTGCACAGCGTCATTGACCGCTGAACCCACCGCAGGCGGCAGGAATTGGTCGTAGTAAAGCTGGAAGTACGGCGCGCCGTTACGGGCTTCGAGGATAGACTGCATGATGGCGTTATCCGCGAAAACCTCTTCCGTGCCAGTGACGACGGGGACGATCATGTTGATTTCCGCGCCCGCGATCTGGTTTTCTGCTGTGGTGATGAACTTCAAGAATTCGAGGGTTTCGTCAGGGGCATTCGCGCCCACCGCGAAGCCGTCACCGCCGCCGAGTACGTCATTGGCATTGCCAGCGCCACCTTCGATAGCCGGGAAGTTGAAGAAGCCAAGATCGTCACCGATACCTTCGCCGTCTTCACTATATTGAGCCTGTGCCGCCGGGGCCCACTGCCCCATCAACATCATGGCCGCTTCGCCATTGCCGAACACGCCTTCGGATTCGGGGTGGCTCAACGCGAGGAAACCTTCGCTGAATGGATCGAGCGCGGTCAGGTCTGCCAAATATTGGCCAGCCTCAACGAACGGTTCGTCAGTGAACGAGCCGCTGCGATCATAAGCCGCGAGGAACGCATCTTCGCCGCCGAGCCGTGTCGCTAGATAAACCCACCAGAAATGACCCGGCCATTTTTCGCCTTCGCCCAACGAAATCGGAGTGATGCCCGCGTCTTTTAGCGTCTGCACTGCCGCGAGGAATTCGTCCCACGTTGCGGGCGGAGCATCGGGATCAAGCCCAGCCTGCTCGAACAGTGCGCGATTGTAGAACAACCCGACTGCGCCCCATGTCCACGGCACACCGTAGTATTCGCCGTTCTGGCCATAGAGTTCCAGCGCTGCCTGAGCCGTGAACGAGTCTTGCCATTCGCCTGCGAGTTCTGGCTCGATGTTTCGCATCAGACCATTGTCGGCATATGTCCACAGCACCGCGCCGCCCCAACTCTGGAACAGATCAGGCGGGTCGCCCGCTTGCATAACGGTAGTTAGGCGCTCTTTGAACGCCGCGTTTTCGAGGATGGTGATGTTGATGGTGACATGGGGATTCTCGGCTGTAAAGGCATCCGCTAGACCTTGCCAGTACGCCGCCTGCGACTCTTCGACGCTGATATGCCACCAGTCAATCGTCACGGGGTCTTGCGCCGAAACGACCCCCAACGTCATCGTCAACGACAATGTTAGCAGCGCCAACACCGTCAGCAGGATTAACCGCTTATGGATTCTCATGAATGTCCGCTCCTCAGATTAAATAGTGATGCGATCTTTTCGGTGTGCGAGTTTGGTCAGGTCGTGCTGCTCCCATCACCCCCTTTCGGTGGAACTAGACGATACTTGTACGAGCGACACATGTGTCGCCCGTACCCCTCTCACATTAAGCCTTCTTCGGTGGCTGGCAGCTTTGCCGGATGATAAGCTCTGTATCCACCACCAACCGTTCCGATGGACGCGCCGGATTTTCAATGGAAGCGATCAGCAGTCGTGTCGCCATACGCCCCATGTCATAGATCGGCTGTCGCACAGTGGTCAGCGGCGGGTATGTGGTGGCCGCGGTAGGCACATCGTCAAAACCCACGATGGACATGTCTTGCGGAATAGACAAACCCGCCTCGCGACATGCGTCCATCGCCCCGAAAGCTGACATATCGTTCGCGGCGAAAATGGCCGTCGGCGGCTCATCCAACGCCAACAGATTTCGCACGGCCTGATACCCCTCTCCCCGATGAAAATGGCCGGGAGCGACTATCTCCACGTCGAACGCGATACCACGCTGCGACAGCGCATCTTTGTAACCCTGCAAACGCTCAAGCGCGCTGCTCAAATCGGGCGCGCCCATGATAAAACCGATGCGCGTGTGTCCGAGATCGAGCAAATAATTGGTCGCGTCGAAACTGCCCTGCCAGTTGGTGGCAGTGACCGTCGGGCTGAAATCGTCAAAGCCGTGATGGTCAAGGACGACGTAGGGGAACTGTTCCTGATGCAGCATATCGAGATACGAGCTGGGGTCGAGCGGCAGCGACAGCAGCAAACCGTCGATCATGCCTTGCGTGAGGGTTTGCACATAGCCGGATTCTTTAGCCTTCTGGCGGTGCGTCGTAAACAGCATCAAGTCATAACCTGCGGCGGAAATTTCATCGTCGATGCCGCGCAGGATTTCAACGATGTAAGCGTCGCCAAGGTCATGTACCAACAGGCCGATTACATTCGTTGGCGCACCTTTAAGGCTGCGGGCCTGTTGATTGGCGATGTAGCCCAGCCGCTCCATCGCGGCCAGTACCCGTTCGCGCTTATCTGCTTTGACATGATCGAGATTGTTGACGACACGGGAAACAGTGGAGTACGAAACGTTGGCTTCTCGCGCAACGTCGATAATGGTCGCCCGACGTGATTTTTGTATTTTTCCAGCCATAACAATCTTTGAAGATTATCAATCATTAATTTGCAAACGTTTGCAGAAATCTTAGTGCGAATATCAACGCTTGTCAAGCAATTGGCTTGACGATCCTTCCGCAGTGTGGTTGAGTTCACTTTGAAGGAATGTCACCTGTTCTTACATGACATATATCGTTAGAATTGATTAAAAGTTAAGTTAATTAACGAAATGTATTGACACTTAATTCTTTATCAAGTTTAATAAAGACATAAGAAAGAGTTAAGGCTTAACCAGCCTTGAAAGGTAGCATCAATACAATAATTATGGACGATAACACGACGGGGTGAAAACCTCGATACCGCAAGCACCACCCCCTGAGCCGCTCGACGGTAGGGACAAGCTAGAGACAATTATTCAAACGACGCTTAATCTAACAATGAAAGAAATCAAAACGATGTTCCGCAAAATCAGTCTGTTCCTACTCGTTATCGTAATCCTCAGCGTAGCAGCAGTCGCAAGCGCCGACCCCGCAACCGACGGTTGCTACCTCAGTGCATCGGCTTCAACC
>JACMMD010001100.1 GCA_014379235.1 Anaerolineae bacterium | reverse complement strand
TCAAGGCTTTGCGCCAGAACCACCGCGCCAACCGCCGATGTCACCATAACCGCGATATAAAAGTACATGCCAAGCATGACCAACCCGCCGACAACGCCAGCGATTATCATGAAAACCGGGTCGAGTGCGCGCTCCGTCAGCGCGAAAAACACATTCGTGGTCAGAAGTACGCCAACATAGGCGCCGATGAGGAACACCGCCACGTATTGCAGCGCGACGGCCAATACCGCGCCGATGATGCCGCCGCCCACTAAACCGGCCAGCGCGATGGTCTGGTTCTCGTTGCCGCCGAGCAGCGATACACCAATGCCCGCGCCAACCAGAAAGCCCACCAGCGCGACGGCGAGGTCATACACCCGCCAGCCAACCAGCAGCAGCACCACCCCCGCGACGATATAAATCACGCGCAGAGTCGCGGGCGCGACACCCGTATACACGAACGGATCAAACAGTTGAATGGCGATGGGGCTGCCATTGAGTTCAACCGTCGGTTGGTCGCCGTTAAGGCCCACCACCGCCTGACCGTTGTTCACATCGAACGAGCAAGCGCCCGTGACAAGCAGCGCGGCACACATCGCCAGCAGGTACAGGTATCGACGCCAAAAAGCTAAGACCGCTTGCAGGTTCATGCGAGATTCTCCGCCGCTGTCGGGCATAAACTCGTATCCAATAATTTAGCGTTAGCGATAATTTTGCGCTACTATAGTTACATTTTACGTGAAGACAGTGAGTAACTATCGTCACAGTGAAAAGTATAAAGTGGAAAGTCAAAAGTACCTGCATGACTTTAGACTTGGCACTTTTAACTTTCGACTGCTGCCTATCTAAAGGAGAGCCATGATGCACACAATTCTCGCATATCAAGACATCACCAACCAGCCTGTCGTCGTACAAACGACCATCGGGCAGATCATCACATGGATTATCATCGGTCTGGTCGCGGGGCTGCTGGCGAGCGTGATCGTTCGCGGGCAGGGCATGAGCCTCGGCAGCAGCATCATCGTCGGTCTGATCGGCGCGATCATCGGCGGGATCATCTTCACGGCACTTGGCATCCCGGCGGACGGACTGCTCGGCGGCGCGCTGATTATTCGTTGGGCCGATGTGGTGGTGGCCTTCGTTGGTGCGGTGCTGATCCTGCTGCTGGCCAGCATGTTCTATCGGCGGCGGCGGCTGTAATTTTCCGGGCGACTTCTTAAGGGTTCTTTCGTCTATCCAACCGTAAGCTGAGTTTAAGGCGAATGATTCGCTGCCTTAAACTCAGTTTTTTGGGGGACAAATTTCATGAAAGCTAGATTGTGTCTGCTGTTATTGGCTGCCCTGTTCAACGTCCCGTTGGCAGCTCAAGCACAAGAGACCACATGGGCAGGCAATTACTACACGAGCGGTGTCGATGATGAAGGCGTCGCCTATGAAAGCGGGCTGGAAATCGTCGAGACCGACGGCCCGGTGATGCTCACTTGGACATACGCCGACGAAGCCGATGTCGAAATCGGCGTGGGTTTACCACTCAGCGATACACAGTTAGCGGTGGCCTATGACGTATCCTGTATCATGCAGATATTCAACGTCGCTGATGACGGCACTCTCAGCGGGCCGTGGGCCGAGGCGTTCGTCGGTCTCGGTGAGGAAACTTCAACGCCGAGCGATGGTCAAGGCGCGACTGTCGGCGGCATGTACACGGTTGAAGGCATGGCCCCGGATGGCGCTCCTTACAGCGGCACGTTGGAAATCACCGCGACAGGCGACACGACTTACGATCTGATGTGGTCGCTAGAAGATTTTGGCGAGTTCGGCGGCGTGGGTATGATGGCCAACGGTGTCCTAATCTCCGGCGCAACCGTTGACCCCGAAATCGAATGCGGCGCGGGTCTGCTGGAGATAGGCGAAGATGGCACTATTACGGCGATGTGGGCCGATGAAGGCGCGGAAGCCCCCTACAACGACGTTTCGACACCGATCACACTGGCGGACAGCTTCACTATCGAGGGCACAGATGTCGATGGCAGTGAGTGGGACGCGGAACTCAATATCACGGGCGGCTCTGGTTCACGCTACCTGTTCGATTTCATCGTCGGCGGTGATGCCGCAGTACCGGGTTTACTGCTGCTGCGCGGTAACGTTGTGAACATGGTCTGGGGCGGCGAACAATGCGCCGTGCTGAACCGCGCCCTACTTGAAAATGGCAGTCTGTGGACGCGCAACTCCACGATTGCCAACGAAACGGTTGGCATGACATTGCAGACGCCTGTCGATGAAACTGATGGCTTTACAGGCACTTTCGATCTTGCGGGCACGGCGGCCACTGGCGCGACCACAACCGGCACGACCACCATTAGCGGCGGCGAAAATGGCGTGTACGCCAGCGCGGGCGAAGCCACCCGTTCGACGGGCGAAACCGTCAGTCTCGACGGCGTGTTTATCGCACAGGGCGGTGTTCTCGTCGGTACATATGCCCCCGGCGATGATGTGACTCCGTGCGGTGTCGTGGCCGGCAGCATCGATGCCAACGGCGTGATTACCGCAGCCTATACCCAGTATGGCGAAACCGACTTGATCGGCACACAGGTACTCACACCTACGATGTAGCGCATTTCTAAACAAAACGGGGCGGGGTACAATAGACTTCGCCCCGTTTTTGAATGAGGAATGACCTGTTGATTAACGCTCCGCTCACTCCGCATCGTTGGCCGGTTTACGGGCACGATTGGGCCGTTGACCATCTGCGTAAGAGCATGTCCCACGGGCGCGCCCGACACGCCTATCTGATTACAGGCACGGAATCGCTCGGCAAGCTGACGCTGGCGCGGGCCTTCGCCATGACGCTCAACTGCACTGACCCCGAAGCAAACGCCGCCAACTGCCCCTGCGGAGAATGCCGCTCCTGCCTGCGTATCGTATCCGGCAACCATCCTGACGTGACCTACGCCGAACATGACGCCACTACAGGCGCGCTCAAGATCGAGGAGATTCGGCGCATGACGTCGATGCTGGCCTTGAAACCGTTCGAGGCGCGGCATCGCATCGCCATTTTCCCGAACTTTGACCGCGCTCAAGATCGGGCGCAGGACGCGCTGCTTAAGACGCTGGAAGAACCGCCGCCCAACGCCGTGCTGATTCTTCTGGCCGAATCCACCGATACGCTGCTGTCAACCATTACCAGCCGCAGTCAGGTGATTCCGCTGCGCCCGATTCCGGCGGAAGGCGTGTATGCCATACTAACCGAACGCTATCAGGTCGAGGCTGACCACGCGCACCTACTGGCGAATTTGAGCGCCGGACGTCCCGGTTGGGCGATACGAGCGCTCGGAGACTCAGCACTGCTCGATCAGCGCACTGACGCGCTGAATATGCTCGAAGAACTTCTCAGCCGTAACCGCGCCGGACGCTTCGACCTTGCCGATGGCTTGAGCAAAGACCGCCTCGCTATCCGCCCTCTGCTCGAACTGTGGCAAACCTACTGGCGCGATGTACTGCTGCTGGTGACAGGCAGCGGACTCACGCCCTCGAACAGTGACCGCATTGAATCGCTCGAACGGTTGGCACGGGAACTCGACGCCAACGACGCTTTAGACGCCATGCAAGCCACGCGCACCACGCTCGAAAATATCACCAGCACCAACGTCAATGCGCGGCTGGCGCTGGAAGTCATGTTCCTCGATTATCCGGGGTTGGCTAGGGGTTAAAGCAATCACGCCTTACACTTTATACTTTTAACCGTATTTGAGAGAGCGTTCGCGCAGATTGTTTACGGCTTCATCGGGCGCGAGATACACACCCATATGGCTGCTGTCGCGCTCCATGCTGTGAAAGTCTGAGCCACCAGTCGTCAGCAGACCAAAGCGCTTGGTCAGCCGCTTGACGATCTCACGCACTTCGTCGGAGTTTTTGGGATGGTTCAACTCGATGCCATCGAGTCCCGCAGGCGCAAGCCGTTCGATCATGGACGCAGGGTCTTTGAGCAGACCGGGATGCGCCAGCACGGCCACGCCGCCCGCGCTGTGAATCAACTGGATGGCTTCTTCCGGCGAGATACGTTTACGCTCGACATAGGCTACGCCATCGTTGGCGATGTAGCGGTCAAACGCCTCTTTCACCGAACTGACGTAACCCGCTTCGGCCATCGCACGGGCGATATGTGGCCGCCCGATTGAGCCGCCATCCGCGATTTCTAGGACGCGCTCCCAACTGAGATTGACGCCGAGCTTCGCCAGCTTTTCGACGATCAACCGCCCGCGATGGAAACGATGATCGCGGAAGCTCTGCATCTCCGCTTGAAATTCTGGATTGTTTATATCGAAGCAGTAGCCGAGCGTATGCACGTCGCCTGCGTCATCTTCGGCGCTCAACTCCACGCCGGGAATCACAGTCAGCGAGTCACCGCCTGCGGCCTGTGCTTCGAGTATGCTGCCTGTTGTGTCGTGGTCGGTGATGGCAATAGTGTCAAAGCCGCGCTGACGGGCTAAGTCCACCAATAGTAACGGCGTCAGTTGGCCGTCTGACGCCGTTGTATGTAGATGTAAGTCACAGCGCAAGGCAGATCGCCTTTCGGGCATTAACGAGGTTGTACGATAAAGCGTACCGCAGTGCGCTCCTGCCCGTCTATATCCACTTCAGTGAAGTGTGGAATGCACACGATGTCGATTTGGTCTTCGGTGAGATAACCACGCGCAATCGCCAGCGCCTTCACGGCCTGATTGACCGCCCCTGCACCAATCGCCTGAACTTCGGCGTAGCGCTGTTCGCGCATCACCGCTGCAATCGCGCCGGCCACCGCCGTTGAACGCGACTTTGCCGAGACCTTGATAATGTCCGATGAAGTGGGGTCGATCACTACATCTACATCGATGTCGATGTCATTATCAGCGTCCATCGCATCATCCGAGAAATTATTGTGAAAGGTCATGATTCACCTATCTTTGTTGTATAACGAAGGAAAACCAACGAGGGTATTCCCAGTTAACCTGACTACGGGGCAGTATGAATAGCCCATTATTCTGTAGTACGAACTTATTATACCATAGCATATGCGCTATAACGACGCAACTGGGCTGTCCTGCAAATCTTCGGGGAAAGTTGCTATCGTAGATTTAGCATTTCGGATTTTACTGTTCGTGTCAGGGAAATACTATAGGTAAAAATACTGACTTCCTTAGTAATTCTTAAACTAAGTTGTAGAGGCTTAAAGTCGTATCCCAAGTTTATCCCAAATCAGAGGTGCGTGGGTAGAAACGGGTAGAATTTATCCCAATGTTAAAAAATTAAACTTTTCACCAAAATCACGCATTTTGACCCACGAATTCCCACGCGATAATCCCACATTTCCCACAATCAAGCGGGGGACGGCCAGCTACGCAGCCTATGACTCTGATCGTATCATGCGGCTACTTTTCCCAAAGGCCGGGTGTTTCTTGGCAGAACTTATCCCAACCTTAAAATGTTAAAAGATTTAACATTTTTACCTCAGAATCGGTTGAGGGAATGCGATTCATCGGCTATACTGTATCTACTTCATCGGCACGAGCAGACACCAACACCATCGCTCCCGTGCCAGAGGGGACAGGCAGTCCCCGCGAATAAACGATCTGACACAACAACTTTATAAGGCTTCAACTCGGCGTGCCCGCGACCATCGGTTTATGGTCTCTGCTGCACACTGTCCGTGAAGCATTTGCTTTTGTTTACAACCGGAAGAAAATTTGTGAACCCGCAAGAAGCGTGGAACGCCGCCTTTTATCAACTCGAGTTACAGTTTGACCGCGCCAGCTTTGACACATGGCTGCGAGGGTCGGTGTATCTTAGTTTTGAAGATGGCGTTTTCGTGATCGGCGCTCGCAACACCTATGCCCGCGAGATGCTGCAACATCGGCTGTACCGCAACGTTCGCCGCATCTTGAGCGATGTCTATGGCGACAGCGTTGAAGTGCGCTTCGAGGTTCACAAGCCCGAACCCGTCGCCAAAAGCGCCTCTGCCGATATGCCGCTTTTCCGCCTGCTGGCCGAGCAAGAAGAAACCGAGTCTTACGGCAGCAGTTCACTACACGAGCATATCAGCCGCCCGCAGCATCCTGACCTGCCTGAAAGTGAACTCAACCCGCGCTTCATGTTCGAGCGCTTCGTCGCCAACAAAGCCAACCGCATGACACTCGAAGCGGCAATGGCAGTCGCTGAGAACCCGGCCAG
>JACMMD010001099.1 GCA_014379235.1 Anaerolineae bacterium | reverse complement strand
TAAATTGATCTCACCATTAACCTCACCCCCAGCCCCTCTCCATACATGGAGAGGGGAGTAAGAACGGGGAAGTGTGAGCAGGTGGGCGTTCTGGAAGTTCGTACAAAAAGTAAATCACTGATGTTACGCATCTTGAACTTGTAGACAGTGGGTTTAAACCCACTGTCTGAGTACAAATTTAGGGCTGCCTGCGTAACGTCACTTAGGAAATAAGTTGTGAAACGTTCAACAAGTGGCAGCACTGCGGCCACTTGTTGCCCTCAAAACGAGTTTGTGCGAAAATTAAGACGATGCGTCGAAATCGTTAAGGAATGCGAATAAATATTTCAAAAAACCGACTATATAATATAGTTAGTTAGCATAACGTTCGGGAAGTTTATTCAAGGTTTTATTTATGACCGCCAACGTCATCCCGACTAATCAAGACTTTGCAACCGAAGTTCGCGCAGACCGCTTAACAACCTTATGGCGAGCGACGTTCGCCACCAGCCTGCTTATATTCTGGGTCGTCCTGACGATTGCAACGCTGCAACGGATTGACGCTTCACGCTGGTTGGGGGGGTTGATCGCCATCGCTGTTGGTTGTTTGGGTACACGTTTCTTATTGGCGCGCAATATTTACGTCCCGGCGGTATGGTCATATACCATCGGCGCGTTGGCTGGCGTTGGCATCATGCTAACGCAAAGCGACCAGACGATCATCCAGCTTGTGCCATTTGTGTTTCCGCTGCTGGTGTTCATGATCGGCTTGCTGCTGTCGCCAAGCAACAGCTTTCTGGTGACGGTGCTGTCGGCGGTGGTGGTAGTAATCGCTCCTGCTTTGGGCAGTGGCGGTTTTGGGTTTTTCGGCCCCTATCAAATGTTCGCTATCGCGCTGGCTTTTGCTAGCTCGCTGTTGGCGGCACAGGTGACTGGCGAACTCTATCAGATTACGGAATGGGCACTGCTGAACTATCAGCGCGAAAGGCGTACCGGTCAGCAGCTTTTCGAGAACCGCTTGCTGCTAGAGCGCAGCTTGCTCCGCAGTACGGTTTTGGGCGAGACACTGCAACAAACCAACGTTGAACTGGAAAGTGCGCGCCAAGCTGCTGAGGCCGCCAAGCATTTTCGCGGTCAGTTCTTAGCGAACATGAGCCATGAACTACGGACGCCGCTCAACGCGATCATCGGCTTTAGCGAGACGATGATGCGCTTCCCGGAGATGTACGATCAGGTGATTTTGCCGGATGCGTATATTGCGGACATGAACCAGATTTTCAGCAGCGGTAAGCAGCTTCTCACGCTGATTAACGACATCCTCGACCTTTCCAGAGTTGACGCGGGCAAGCTAGAAATCTTCATGAAGCGCGTCGATTTAAGCCCGATCTTACGTCAGGTGCAGTCGTTGGCGAACGGTTTGATCGGTGCGAAGCCCATCAAGCTGGACATGGTGCTGCCTGATCTGCTGCCCGATGTCTGGGCGGACGAACAACGTGTGCGGCAGGTGCTTATCAATTTGTATAGCAATGCGGTAAAGTTTACGGACGCTGGTACAATTACTCTGAAAGTTCATGAGCCGGAAAAACCCGATGAGGTTCATATTTCGGTTACCGATACGGGCGGCGGCATTGACAACGACTACCTTGAACTGATTTTCGAGGAGTTCAAGCAGTCGGTTGAATCGGCTGGACGTGACCCGCGCTCTGGCGCTGGTCTCGGCCTGTCGATCTCGAGGCAGTTGTTGGGGCTGATGGATGGTCGTATTTGGGCGGAAAGCCAACCCGGTGCGGGCAGTACATTCCATGTCATTCTGCAATCGTATCGCCAACAGGATGCCGAAGTCGAGCAGACAGCGCTAAAGGCCGACCCCGAAATGATGCCGAAACCTGCCGAAGTCCAGAACTTACCCTTACCATTAGCTGAAAAACAGGAGGTACTTTCCTGATGCGGATTTTATACGTCGAAGATAACCCGGCCAATGTGTCGCTGGTTCAGCGCGTGGCACGCATCGGCGGTCATCAAGTCGTGACGTATACGAATGGAGAGAGCGCGCTGGAGTTCTTTGACCGCGACGCTCCAGATTTGTTGCTGATCGACATTCAATTGGCTGGCGAATTGACCGGACTAGACGTGGTGAAAAGCCTGCGGACGCGAGGCAAAAAGCTGCCCGTTGTGGCGCTGACCGCCTATGCGATGGTCGGTGATCGTGAGCGCTGTCTGGAAGCGGGTTGTGATGGTTACTTGCCCAAGCCGCTGCCGATCACGGAACTGGTTGATCTGTTCCAGCGCTACAACGTGAACGCCGCGCCAGAGAAGCCTGTCGCTGCCGAAGCGCCTGCCGCTTCGACACCAGCGCCACCGCCGGAAGCCAAGCCTGAAACTCCGCCTACGCCGAGCGCGTCAACACCAAACGTTACGCCTTCAGCAACGATGCCAGCACCGACATCGCCTACCACGCCGACGCCCGCTAACCCGCCTGCTGCCGCGCCGCCGACATCGCCTACCACTTCGGATGTGAAGCCCACCGATACAACGAACCATCGGACGGTGAGCGGTGAGAATAATGGAAAACACATACCTTAATGACTTCTAAAGAAAGGGCTTCTTCATGACGAATCGCATTGCGCTGGTAGTTGATGACGAACCCGCAAACTTAAACTTTTTGGAGCGCTTGATCGAACAGGCGAAATTTACAGTCAAAGGTGCGACGAGCGGCAAAGCAGCGTTGGAAGCGGTAGAGGGTTTAGACGAACTGGCCTTAGTGCTGGTGGATATGAAGCTGCCCGATATGAACGGTTTGCAGCTAACCTCTGAACTGCGGAAGCGCTTTCCGTCTTCGTATATCATCGTGGCGACGATGTTCGACGAGCGTGAGTTGATGGAGAAGGCCTTCGGGCGCGGTTGCAACGTTTTTCTGGTGAAGCCGCACGGCTTTATGGACTTGTTCCGTCGGCTGCTGTCTACGAAGATGGAAGACTTATGCAGCGAGGGTCATACCGTCATCGACCAATACGGCCCGCGCCAGTTCGTCAGTACAGTCAAAGCGACTTCTACGCAAACAGCGACTACAGTCGCAGCGACGGTTTCGGAGACAAGCGAATTAAAAGCCCCTGAGAGCGCATAACGCTTAAGCGAACTTAAGTGAGCAGTTGCAGCAAGCCGGGGCGCATCTCAAAAGTTAGGCTGTGCCCTTCGGCATGTTCACCATCCAAATCGAGTCCAAGAGGTGTACTGTTCAGCGCGCTTTTGTCGATTTGCACCTGCCGCGCTCGTCCAGCTTGTACGCACGGATGGCTGAGGTGACTACCGTTATAGACACTCCACAGAGCGGCCAATATTCGCAGCCGCGACATCCCTTTCACCAAGATCACGTCAAATAAGCCATCATTAATCTCGGCATTTGGGGCGATCTTCATGCCATGCGCGAAGGTCGAGCCATTGGATACCGCCACGATGTAGGCTGTCCCCTCATACCATTCTTGGCCATCGAGCGCAATGCGAATCGGCGGCGGCTGATAGCGCAGCAGCGTCGATACCGTCGCTTGCAAGAACGACCAAGGCCGACGCTGAGATAGGCCGTTGATGTAGCGGTCAACTTCACCGCCCATACCCGCGCTGCCGATGTTGAGAAAATGTTCTCGCTTGCCGTCAAAGGTCAGCAAACCCACGTCTGTCGGGTGCGGCTGTGCTTGGGCAATCCAATGCGCGGCGGCCTTGATGTCGAATGGCGTACCGAGATTGCGCGCCCAGTCGCGTCCCGTTCCAACAGGCAGATTGCCATAGACCATTTGCGGCCCTTCGGGGTGACGTTCGTTGAGTGCGGCGAGGGCGTTGACCAGCGCATGATTCGTGCCATCACCGCCGATGGAAATCACACGGGTGAGTCCGGCGGCGTAGGCGAGTTCAAGATGCTGCGCGACTTCTTCGGGGCGCTGGGTGACGGCTACCACCAATTCACCAAGCAGTTCCCACAGCAACGGTTCGATTTCGCCCCACAGTTTTCCGGCTCGTCCGCTGGCCGCGAAGGGGTTGAGGATGATGAGGGTTTTTATGGCCGGACGTGTCCTTCCCCAATGACGATCCATTTGTAAGTGGTCAGCGCTTGCAAGGCCATCGGGCCGCGAGCGTGTAATTTCTGCGTGCTGACGGCCACTTCTGCCCCCAATCCGAGCGCGCTGCCATCATTGAAGCGCGTGCTGGCATTGACGAACACCACCGATGAATCGACTTCCAGCAGGAAGCGTTCAGCCTGCGCCATGTCTTGCGTGAGGATGCCGTCCGAGTGCTGTGTGCTGTGATCGCGGATGTGTTCCATCGCTTCATCGACGTTATCGACGACCTTCATGCCCAGAATCAGCGCCATCCATTCAGTGTCAAAGTCGTCGGGGCCGGCGTTTTGAATGCGCGAGTCGCCATTGAGCAAAGCACGGGCGCGGGGTTCGGCGCGGAAGGTGACACCATCTTTGCCAAGATGCTGAACCACTCGCGGCAAGAAATCCGCCGCGATGCGCTTATCGACCAGTATCGTATCGAGCGAGTTGCACACGGCGGGGCGCTGCGTTTTGGCGTTGTGGATGATGGCCAGCGCGTCGTCAATATCCGCCGTTTGATCGACGTACAGGTGACACACGCCGATACCGCCGATGATGACCGGAATGGTGCTGTTCTCGCGGCAGTATTCGTGCAGCTTATTGCCGCCGCGAGGGATAATCATGTCGATGTACTTGTGCATCTTCAGCATCTTAGCCACATATTCGCGGTCAGTGCTTTCGATGTACTGCACAGCGTCGGCGGGGAAGCCGTTAGCCGCCAGCGCATCACGGATGATACTCACCAAGATTGTGTTGCTGTGCAGCACTTCCGAGCCGCCGCGCAAGATGACCGCGTTGCCTGTCTTGAAGCCGAGCGTCGCGGTATCGACGGTCACGTTAGGGCGCGATTCGTAGATCACGCCGATAACGCCGAGCGGTACGCACCGCTTGGAGACGTTCAAGCCATTGTCGAGGATGCTGGCATCAAAGACTTCGCCTACCGGATCGGTGAGTTCGATGACCTTGCGAACGTCAGCGATCATGCTCTTCATGCGGTTGTCCAAATCCAGACGGTCACGAATCCAGAGCGGGTCTGTGCCGTTGGCACGGGCTGCTTCGAGGTCAATGCGGTTCTGTTCGAGGATGGCGTCACTGTTGGCTTCCAGCGCGTCGGCGATGGCCAACAGCGCTTGATTTTTCTGCTCGGTGGTGGCGCGGGCCAGTTCATACGAAGCGGCCTTAGCGCGTTTACCCATGTCGATGAGGTCGATCATAGTGAAAGTCCTTAGCTTTTAGCGGTTAGCCATTAGCTCAAAACTAAGTTAACAAAACTAAGTTGTTGCGGTGTATCGCTGCGTCACCGTAACTATACCCTAAAATTTCGACAATCTGGTTCGATTTGACACCGCACAAGCGCCCTAGATCGTCGCTGTTGTAGTTGCTGAGTCCGTGCGCGATTTTCTTGCCATCGGGCGTGAGAACGGCCAACGTCGCGCCGCGCTCGAATGCCTGATCGACGGATTTGATGCCCACAGGCAGCAGACTTGCGCCGCCTTTGAGCAGCACTTTGGCCGCGCCTGCATCGACTGTCACCGTGCCGCGCGTCTTGTCCGACAGCAACCAGCGTTTGCGGCTTTCGAGATGTGTGGCGATAGCGTCAAAACGTGTGCCGAGTGCTTCGCCGCCGACAATGCGTGTCAGCACATTCGGTTCGCTGCCCGCCGCGATGATGGTGGTCACGCCGCTTCTGCTGGCAAGCTGCGCCGCCTGAATTTTTGTCACCATGCCGCCTGTGCCGAGCCGGGTTCCCGCGCCGCCCGCTAACGCCATCGTGTCGTCGTCAATGTGCGATACCTGCGCGATGAGTTCGGCGCTGCTGTTGTGGCGCGGATCGGATGTGTACAGTCCGGGTTGATCGGTGAGCAAAATCAGCAGGTCGGCTTCGAGCAAACTGGCGACCAATGCCGACAGGTTATCGTTATCGCCCACGCGAATTTCTTCCGTAGCCAGCGTATCATTCTCGTTGATGATCGGGATGATGCGGTGGTCGATCAGCGTTTGCAGCGTATCACGGGCGTTGAGGTAGCGCGCTCTGTCGCCGAAGTCGGCGCGAGTGAGCAGCACTTGACCGACGACGATCTCGAAGATGTCGAACAGTTCGCCGTATAGCTGCATCAAACGGCTTTGGCCAACAGACGCTAACATCTGCTTGGCGGGCACGGAGCGATCTAGCTCAGGGTAGCCCATGCGTTCACGTCCGGCGGCCTGCGCCCCCGAACTGACGACAATGAGTTCATAGCCGCGCTCGTGCAAGGCAGCGACCTGCTGCACGATCTCTAGAACGCGCTGGCGATTGAGGCGCGGTGTCCCGCGTGTGAGGACGCTTGTGCCGAGTTTGACGACGATTCGCTGGTTCATTTGAGTGATTGTGTGTAAGAATTATCGGGTACGGGCGACGTGCAAACAAAGTTTGCCTGTGTCGCCCCTACAACAGGATTGTACTGGAATTATAGTAGCGACAATGAGACAAATGCCAGAACAAAATCTTCCCATCGGGATTGTCACGTTTTTA
>JACMMD010001098.1 GCA_014379235.1 Anaerolineae bacterium | reverse complement strand
TGAGCCACGGGAAAACGCCATTTTCCTGGAACACGAAGATGCGGCGCGGGTCGGGGCCGCTGACGGGCTGACCTTCCACCAAGGCCTCGCCGTGCGTCTGCTGGAGGAAGCCGCCGATGATATTGAGCAGCGTCGATTTGCCGCAGCCGCTTGGCCCGACGATGCTGATGAACTCACGGTCTCCGACGTTGAGCGATAAGTCATCGACAGCAACAACCGAATCGCCCAAACGGGTGCGAAACGCCATCGTGATGTTGCGAAGCTGCAATTTAGTTTTGTTCACGAAGCAGCCCTCTAGCGAATGCGCGGCGACCAAGGCAGCAGCCGACGATGCAGCCACTTGACGAGAATATCACTGGCGAAACCGAGCAAACCAATCGTCACTAGGCCGACGAAAATTTTGTCGGTTCGCAAACCGCGCTGCGATTGCAATATCATGATGCCGAGACCGTGTTCAGCCGCGACCAATTCGGCCACAATCAAGTACGTCCACGCCCAACCAAGCGTAATTCGCAATGCGTCCATCACTCCCGGCAGAGTCGCTGGCAGCAAAACCGTCGTCAGCACTCGCAGTCGTGACGAGCCAAGCGTATACGCGCTGTCCAACAAATCATTGCCGACGTGGGCCGCCACGTCTGCTACCAACAAAATCAACTGAAAGAACGTACCGATAAAAATGACGCTGATCTTTTCTTCGATGCCGATGCCGATATACAAAATCAACAGCGGAATCATCGCGCTCACGGGTAAATAGCGCACGAAATTAACGATGGGTTCGAGCAGCGCTTCGACGATTTTCAGGCTGCCCATCAAAATACCAAGCGGCACAGCCAGCAGTGCGGCGATAATCCAACCAATCACCACAACCGTGATGCTGGCCTGCGCGTTTTCCCACAGTTCGCCCGTCTCGATCATTCGCAGCGCAGCGCTCACCACCGCCGTCGGGCTTGGCAGAAAATAGCTCGGCTTTACGAAGCCGCCGTAGCTCAACACGCACCAGACGAGGAACAGCCCGCCTAAACTGAGCACCATTGTCGCCAGATAGTAACGGCGCGGAATGGGCGTATGGGGCTTCCACAGATCGCTAAATGGCATCCGTTTTTCAGGTGGACGAGAAGTCGGTTGTTCGCTGATGCCTTGCATAGATTGACCACCGTGATAATCCAAGCGCGGGCCGACCCATTGGCGGCCCACGCTTGCGCCTTCGTTTCTCTTGGCTACGATGCTTCTTCGGTGGCTTCCGTCGTCGCTGCGACCATCGGTTCGGTGACGACGTAGCTGGCATCAATCATGTCATCGGTGGTGCAGGGGTCGGTAATCACGCCGCTCTCGGTGTAGAAATCCAGCGCAAATTGCAGCGTCGTCGTGGCCGAGCCTGCTTCGGTGCTGCTGAAAAAGGCGTTGTTAGCCTCAGCGTCGAACAACGTCACACCGGCCAAATCGGCATTGATCGCGGCAGGAGAGTCGTACCAACTGCCCAAGCCATCGGCCATCATTTGCGCGGCTTCATCAGGGTTCGCCTTCCAGAACTCAATCGCGCTGTTCCATGCGTTGACTAGACCTACCGCCGCTTCGGGGTGTTCGTCAAGTACGTCTTGGCGCAACACGAGGATGTCCACAATTAGGCCGGGTGTCGTGCTGGAGTCCGCGAGCAGAGTCGCGCCGTTATCGACTGAGGTCGAAAGGTGCGGCTCCCACGTCACGCCCGCGTCGATGCGACTGGCAGCAATCGCGGCAGGCACATCGCCCTGCGACATCTGCACCATATTGACATCCGCCGATGACATTCCATTTTCTTGCAGGATATATTCGAGGAAGAACTGCGACACCGAGCCGACGTTCACGCCGATGTTCTTGCCCGCCAGATCAGCAACCGTAGCGATGTCGCCAATGACCACTCTGCCATCACCGCCGGAAGATTCGTCCAGCGCGAGAATGGTCTTAAACGGCGACTCTGCGTTGCAATACTGCGACATCGTATCCAGCGTAGAAACCAACCCGTTGAGGTCGCCCCCAGCCATCGCCACAAAACGATCACCGGGGTTCTCGACATTCACCAGCGTCACATCGAGGCCGTTATCCGCGAAGTAGCCCTGATCTTGCGCGATGAACAACGGGCCGTAACCCACCCACACCGAATAACCGATGGTCAGCGGCAGCGGTTCTTGAGCGACAACCGCACCTGAGACAGTCATCAAAAGCAGCAGCGTCAATACCAGACTAAAACAAGCAAAAACTTTCCTGTTTTTCATGGACGGTCTCCTAATCTTGAATGGTAGAGGGCCAACAAAACGCTACAATCGTACCACTCATTTTCGGACGCTGCGACATTCGGACGCAACGACGAATCGGCTGCAATTTTTGTTCATATTTATGGAGACAAGCGTTATGCAGAACCTCAATCTCCCACCGGATGCGGCTGCAAACACCATCTCGCTGATGATCGGCCATCCTGACCCAACGACCCTGTTCACACCGGAGTTTCAAGCGTCGGTCAACCGCGTCCTCGCCGCGCCGCAGCCCTTTCACGCGCTCGAATATGGTCAGGAGCAGGGCAACCCCGCGCTGATTGATTTCCTCGTGGACAAGTTCAACCGCGATCAAACCCTTGCACTCAGCCGCGAACAGTTGATGATCGTCGCAGGTTCAACCCATGCGGTAGATATGATCGCCCGCTTGTATACGCATCCCGGCGGCGCGGTCATGGTCGAAGCGCCAACCTATGCCGACGCGCTGCACATCTTCCGCGATCATAGCGTTGAACTTCACGGCGTACCGATGGACGATCAAGGCGTGATTATCGCGGAGATGGAGCGCCTATTGGAAAGGCTGTCGGCAAGCGGAAACTTACCCGCGCTGTTCTACACCATACCGACATTCCATAACCCGTCCGGCACGACTCTTTCCGAGTCACGCCGTGTCGAAATTTTAAAACTGGCGCAGCGTTACGGCTTCATGATTGTCGAAGATGATGTTTACCGTGCGCTTGAGTTCGATACGCATGCGCCGCCGAGCTTCTTCGCGCTGGCTAAGAACAGCGGCGTATCCGTCACGCACATCGGCAGCTTTTCAAAGACGCTTGCGCCGGGGTTACGCCTCGGTTGGCTGATCGCTTCGGCTGAGGCCATTGCTGGTTTTGTGGACTGCGGCACGACACAAATGGGCGGCGGCGCAAGTCCCCTCAGCGCGCAGATCGTCGCGGAATACTGTCGTCAGGGTCATTGGGAAGCCCACATTCTGCACTTGCAACAGGTCTACCAGATGCGCCGCGACATTATGTTGGCCGCGCTCGAACAATACATGCCCGAAGGCGTAACGTGGACAATGCCCGCAGGCGGCTTTTTCGTGTGGGTGACGCTGCCGGAGAACGTGTTTGCGCGGGAAGTAAAGCGGCAGGCGCAAGAACACCGCGTGATGGTCGCGGCTGGCCCGAACTATTTCATCGACCCCAACAGTGACAATGGACAACATAACCTGCGGCTGACTTACAGCTTCGCGCCACCGGAAGACATCGAAACGGCAGTGAGAATTCTGGCAGAAGTTGTAACCGGTTTGTGTGCGTAGAAGTGAGGCATAACAGGGATTGAAATCCCCGGCTAGAAGGCTATGTGTAGCTCTCTAGCCGGAGAATTTATTCTCCGGTGAAATAGACTTCTCAAATGGACTCTAGGATTTCGGGTCGAGCCAGTTTCGCAGCCCTTCACTGAGTAGATTGCAGCCGAGAATGACGAAGAAAATAGCGAGACCGGGAAATGTCGCCATCCACCATTCGTAAAACTTCGTGCGACCAATGGCGATCATCGCTCCCCATTCCGGCGTCGGCGGGCGAACCCCGAGACCCAGAAAACTCAACGCCGACAGCAGCAGAATCACCGCGCCAATGTCGAGCGCGGCTTTGATGATGAGCGGTGTCCAGCACAATGGCAGCACATGACGAAACAGGATGCTGATCTCCGTTGCGCCCATCGAACGCGCCGCCAAGACGTGATCTTGAGCGCGCATGAGCAGCACTTGCGAACGCATCAAGCGTGCGTATTCCGGCCAGATGACGAAGCACGAGGCGATAGCAGCATTAATCAAACTGGGTCCGAGCAGCGCCGAAATCGCCAGCGCCAGTACAATCGCCGGAAACGCCAGCGTCACATCCGCGACCCGCATAATCGCTTCATCGAGAACGCCGCCGAAAAATCCCGCCAGCGCACCGAGCAAGCTGCCACCAACCAGCGAGATCGTCACCACAACCAGCGCCATTGGCAGCGAAATCTGCGCGCCGTAAATCGTGCGGCTGAACATATCGCGCCCAAGTTCATCCGTGCCGAACCAATGCGCCGCTGATGGTGCATTCAAGCGGCTCGGCATATCCTGTGCCAGCGGATCATGAGTGGAGACAATCGGCGCGGCGACCATCAGCACTAAAAAGACGATCAGCACCACTAAGCCAACCCAGAACGAACGATATTTCCGCATATGACCTAATACACGTGCCGAGAGATTCTCGGTTTTGCGCGAACGCAGCGCCGATGCCGTAATGATTTGCGAGCTTACATTAGCGCTCATGGCGAACTCGTGGGTCTATCACGCCGTAAAGAACATCTACAGCTAGGTTGGTGATGATATAGATAACCGCGATCAACAACGTACCGCCTTGAATGGCTGGATAATCAAGAGCGCTGGCCGCTTTGACCAGATACGTGCCGATTCCCGGCCAGTCGAACACCGTCTCGGTCATCACTGCCCCGCTCAACAGCCCCGCCAGCGCGAGACCTAAAATTGTCACCAGCGGAATCATGACGTTTCGCAGCGCATGGCCGATCACGACACGCCGTTCCGTCATGCCTTTGCTGCGCGCCGTGCGAATATAGTCGTTACGCATCTCGTCGATGATGGCCGCCCGCGTCACCCGCATGACAATCGCCAGCGTAAAACTGCCGAGGATAAAGGCCGGCAGCATCAAATGATGCAGCGCGCTCCAAAAAGCCGTCCAATTACCCGTCAGCAGCGCGTCAATCGTATACAGCCCCGTAATTGTAATTGGCGCATCCATGCGCGGGTCAAGCCGCCCCGGCCCCGGCATCAATTCGAGATAGTAGTAAAAGATGAACAGCACGATCAAGCCCGTCCAAAATGGCGGCAGCGAGGCGTTGAACAGTGAGACGACCCACGCAGCTTTGTCAAACAGGCTGCCTTTGCGTACCCCTGCCAGCACACCCGCAGGAATGCCCGCAGCGACGGCGAACAACAGCGACATCATACCTAGCTCTATGGTCGCAGGCAGATACAGCATTAGGTCATCAACAACCGGACGCCGCGTGAGGAACGATAAGCCGAAATCGCCGCGCACATAGTTGGTCACATAGGTGATGTACTGCTCCCACGGCGGACGGTTGAGTCCCCAGCGTTCACGCGCCGCCTCAACGATCTCTGGATTGTTCAACTGGCGCTCCCCGACGATCATCACAATCGGGTCAACCCGCGTCAGGTTATACATGCCGAACATCACCAGCGTGATACCGAACAGCATCGGAACTGACAGCAGCATACGACGCAGAATGTATTGTGAAAGACCCATGAGCAAGCAAGCCCTAACTGATCTTCGATGCGTGGTAACTTGTAGGGGCACGTGAAAACTTCGTTTTCCTATGCCGTGCCCCTACGAACGATCTTAACCAGCGAGATCGTTACGCTGCTTTGGTCATTGCATAGAGGTCGTAAAAGTAGACCGGATGGAAAACAAAATTCTCGATCTGACCGCTGGTTGCGATCAGAATACGGTTCTGGCACAGCGGCACAAACACCGCCGCGTCAACATGCGCTTGTTGGTACTGGCTATAGAGATCAGTACGCACAGTCTGATCGGTTTCGTTCGCTGCCTGCGCTGCCAAATCCGCGATTTCCGGCACGTCCATCATGATGCGGAACGACGGGCCAACATCCGCAAACGAGAAGTAATCCGACCACATCGTCGCGTCGAGATAATCCGGCGACCATGTAGACAGCACCGCTGGCAGTTCTTGAGCGCGGTAAGCGGTCAAGAAGTTCGAGCTTTGCTGAATATCGACTGTCACATTGATGCCCACTTCTGCAAGGTCGGCTTGGAGTTTCGCGCCGATGGTTTCCGGCGGGATGCCGCAAGTGCCGCCCTGCCCCATCGAGATAGTCACATCAAAGCCGTCAGCTAAACCAGCTTCTTCCAGCAGCGCACGGGCTTGATCGAGGTCACGCTCATAGCGAGCGGACGGGTCAGACCCTTGTACGCCCACGGGCAGCATCGCCGCCGGACGATCCGTATAGCCCAGCAGCAGCCCATCCGAAATGCCATCGTAGTCAATCGCGTAGGCAATCGCTTGACGCGCCGCCGCGTTGGCCACCGGGCCGCCGAGCGTTTCATCAGGGGTCATGGCAATATAAGAGAGATTGAGGCTTTACCCCTGAATGAGCGTCAAGTCCGCATTAGCGGTCACCATATCGGCAAGGTCTTTTTCGATATTAATGGCAATATCGATGTCGCCGCGTTCAAGTTGTTGCAGCGCCGTTGTCGAGTCGTTGACCTGAATCATAGTCACGCCTGCCAGTGCCGCCGGCCCGCCCCAGTATGTATCGTTACGTACCATCGTCACTTCGGTATTCGGCACCCAACTCGTGAGGATGAACGGGCCTGTTCCGGCGGAATTCTGGTCGAGATATTCCTGTGCAGTGTCGGTGACATCAGCATCTGCGGCATCCGTACCGCCGTTAGCCATGACAACCGCGCTGTCGAGTACGCTCATCGCGGGAACAGTGACGATGCTCAGGAATGCCGGAGTCGCTACGGAGAGCGTCACTTCCAGCGTCAGATCGTCAATCACCTCAATGCCTGTAACTGCGTCGGCATAGAACGAAGGATTGCCCTTAATGTTTTTGAGGCGCATCCATGAGAAGCGCACATCCTCAGCCGTCATCGCGTTGCCCGAACTGAAGGTCACGCCATCGCGCAGGTGGAAGGTGTACACCAAGCCATCGTCCGAAACTTCCCAGCTTTCGGCCAATCCCGGCGCAAGCGCCGTCAGGTCATCCGCCGGAACGTTAATGAGGGTTTCGTAGGTCGCGTGGTGGATGGTCAGGTTGGTTACTTCATAAGCGCGGCCCGGATCAAGGGTGACGATACCCTCTACGTCATCCGCGATGATGATCGTTCCACCATCATCCTGAGCGAAAACGTTAGCGCTCAACGAAAAAACGAGAAGCAGAATACAACAGAGCTAAAGGCGTTTCGCCATAATCTAAAATCCCCTGTGCAAGTGAAAATCGAGTGTTTGTTGTCGAACGTCCCTAGTCTAACGCAACTCGGTTGCTAAAGAAACTTGCTGCACTTACCATTGATAAACCACCGAATTTATTCAGTCTGCACAAAAAAGCCGCCCAATCATCATGAACTATGGCCTTAAGGGTTTGTGTTCTGATATGTTCAACTTAAGGTTCCGCAGTTCGACCATTCACAAAAGGTTGCTTACATAGTGCCCACACGTCATCTCAACCCAAAAACAATTCGCCAAGTGCCGATGTTCGCCACCCTCAACGATGAAGATATCGAGATGCTGACGCAGCAAGTCCAGCATGAATATTACACTGCTGGAACGATGCTTTTTTACCAGAACGATCCCGGCGGCGTGATGTACATTGTCGAATCCGGCGAAGTTGACTTATTCGTCACTGACCGCGCTCGTACCGAAGTCAGCTTACTCAAGGTTGAGGCCGGCGGCGTATTTGGGGAATTGTCGCCGCTCGATAATCAACCACGTTCAGCCAGCGCACGGGCGATTACGGAAGTTGAACTGCTGGTCATCAACCGTGATGCCCTCATCGCAGTGGTGTATATGAAACCGGGATTGGCCTTTCACATGCTGGAAATGCTGGCGGCGCACCTACGGGCAACCAACGCACTTGTACAAGAACGCATCGTCCCCAATGCCAACGAAGTCATCAACATCAAGCTCACGCTTGGAGATCGTTTATCGGATTTCTTCACCAACGCTTCTGGCAACATCTACTTTGTCGCCTTTAGCCTTGTGTGGTTTACCGTGTGGATACTCCTCAACGTGCGCCTGATTCCCGGTCTTGAGCCTTTCGACCCTTTTCCGTTCGGCTTGCTGACTATGATCGTCTCGTTAGAGATGGTGTTTCTATCCCTGTTCATCCTGATTAAGCAAGCGCGTCAAGCCGCCAACGACAAGATTCGTAACGATATCGAGTATGAGATCAACGTGCGCGCAGAAATCGGGGTGCGCGGCATAAGCGAAAGTGTCGAGACGCTTGAGCAGCGCTTGATGCAGCGCATCACACAGTTGGAACGCAACTTTCCGCGCTTGATCGATACCGAACCCAATCACATCAGTTCGCGGGAAACCGCCGTGATAGGGACTAACGTTTCGTCTGTCGTGCCGCCCGCATAAAATCATCACTTGCTTGAGCCGAGACCGCGTTGTAGACGCTGCCACCTTCTTTCAACGACGAGCCGACGATTGCACCATCAGCCGCTTGCAGCACTTGGGATACATTCGCAGCATTTGTGCCACTGCCGACGATCACGGGCAAACTGACCGCCGCTTTCACCTGAGCGACGGCTTCCAATGGTGTCGCTTGTCCGTTTCCCGCACCCGTGACGATCAAGGCATCTGCTCCAGCGGATTGTGCATCACGCGCTGCCTGTACAATCGACTGCGGCACGAGCGGTGTGGTGTATTTGGTCTGCACATCAGCCCACAAGGCGACACCATCCGCGCCGAGCGCTTTACGCAAGCGTGTTATCTGCGCCGAACACGGTGGCACAATGCCCTGCGCGGCGACCAACGTCTCTACGAATACTTCAACACGCACGAATTGAGCGCCGCAAGCGTAAGCGATACCTATTTCGGCTTCCCACGCATTGAACTGCACGTTCACGCCGATAGGTATCGTCACCGTTTGCCGGATTTCGCGCACAATCGCCGCCATCAATGCAAGCTGAGTCGCCGTTGGCTCACC
>JACMMD010001097.1 GCA_014379235.1 Anaerolineae bacterium | reverse complement strand
GTTGAATGCCCATTGGCTGCCAAACAGCGAGTCGTTGGCCGTCGCTAACGGCGGCATATATTGAACGAAATTGGGTTCCGCGTAAACTGTCAGGCTGCTCTCGTGATACAGGTTGGCCATGGCCAGCGCATCGTGGTCAGAGGCTTCGGTCACGCGCAGGATATAGCCATTGCTCACGCCTACCAGCGGTTGTACGATCTCGACGCCGTGCTGCGTATTCAGCGCGGCGATGTCGGCATCCGACGCGCTGCCGTTGAACTGCGCGATAAACTGCTCGGTGAGGATAGCATCGCCCGTTTGCGAGTCGAACACTGGGTTGGCCCACTGAACGTCGTCGGATGCGCGCAGGCTGTTCACAAGTGCGACTACCGACAGCGGGCCGACGCCAGAATTTAACGGCACGAGTGTCAGCGGCGGGTTGGGGATTTGTACCGCGTCAGCGAAGTTCGCCAGTGCCGATACGGTGCTGCCTGCGCCTTGCGCGGCCACCTGCGCCTGAGCGTTAAGGTCGCTGCTGTCGAAGCGAACCGCAATCCAATCGCTCGAAATGGTAAGCGGGATGCGCTGGTCTTCGTAGTAGTAGTAAAGCTGGTTGGTATCCACCGTCACAGGCGGAGTCTCACTGGCAATGGTCGCTGTCGGCGCGACGATCTGCGTCGGCGCGGCAGTAGGTGGTGTACTGTCGATGCCGCTAACGGCTAATGTTCCGCCGAGTGTCAGCGTACCCCCACGAGCGATTTCCAATGCGGCGGCGGCGGCCACATGGGGCGCGGCAAATGATGTGCCGCTCACCGAGCCATAGCCACCGCTGCGCGTGGTGGTTAGGATGTCACTGCCGGGAGCGTAAACATCAACGCCAGCCCCATAATTGCTAAAGCTGCTGCGCTGTAAATCGCGCCCGATTGAGCCAACGGCGATCACTGGCGCGTAGGCCGCGGGATAAAGCACCTGTTCAGTGCCTGCGTTGCCCGCCGCCGCGATAACGGTGATGCCCTTGCCGATGGCGTAATCAATCGCGTCTTCCAGCATATCCGAAGCGTTGACACCGCCGACGCTCAGGTTGATGATCTGCGCGTCATGATCTGCCGCGTATACCACCGCCGCCGCCACGTCCGAGTAGCGCCCGATGCCATGTGCGTCCAGAATTCGCAGCGGCATGATCTGAGCATTGGGCGCGACTCCGGCAATGCCGATGTCATCGTTCATGTTAGCGGCGATCACGCCCGCGATGTTGCAGCCGTGACCGAATTCGTCTTGCGGCGTGTCATCGCCTTGCACGAAGTCCCAACCCGCGACGATACGCCCCGCCAGATCAGGGTGATCGGCGCACACGCCGCTGTCGATCACAGCGATGCGGATGGAATTCACGTTATTGAGTGTGACCCATGCTTGCGGCGCTCCGATGGCTGGCAGCGCCCATTGTTCAGTGTAACGCGGGTCGTTGGGCGCGCCATCTTGCAGCGCGACGACGAAATAATCCGATTCCTGCTCGACCACGAGAGGCGAGTCTGGTAGCGACTGCGCGCTGGCCGAAGGCACGGTGGGCAGTTCAACCACCACCGTGTCAATCGCGTCGATGTTTGCGGTGACTGTACCGCCGATGGACGCGATGTAGTCCTCGCGTTCTTGCTGGCTCGTGTCCGGCCCGAAGCGCAGAATTACCTGTCCGGCGACGGGTTCTTGTGGAATCGGCGTTCCCGCAATG
>JACMMD010001096.1 GCA_014379235.1 Anaerolineae bacterium | reverse complement strand
TCCTTGCGCTGCTGGATAAATTCACCTTGCCAATAGCCCTGTTTGAGAAAAGTGTCCGTAATCCTATCGCGTTCCGCATCCGATTCGAACTTTGTCTTAAAGACCTCTCCCACCCCTCGTCCAATGACTTCATCCGCCCGCCAGCCATACATGCTTTCCGCCGCCGAATTCCAACTCTGGATGCGAAACTCCATGTCAGTGGCGATCACGGCATCGCGGATGTTCTGCTGCAAACTGGCGTGGTAACGAAGCTGGCGTTCCTGCTCCTTGCGTTCGGTTATGTCTCGAACGGTGCAGACGAAGCCATCCGTTTTGACATGTCCAATGCTGAATTCGGCATCAAAGACCTTGCCATCGCTGCGGACAGCACGAATTTCGAGGCGTCTGTCGACTCCATCGCTGCTGCCAGCGGCGATGATCGCTTGCACCCGCTGGACATCATCGGCATGAACTAGATCGAGCAGGGACTTATTGAAGTAATCGTCGGTCTCACAGGCAAACAGCCAATTGAAGGCCGAGTTCGCTTGTTGAATACGTAGATCGGGATACACCAGTAGAATGCCATCGACGCTGTTATTCAGAATCGCTTCAACGCGATCTTTGGCCGCTTTCAGTTCGGCGGTGCGCTCCAATACGCGCTGTTCGAGCGCTTCGTAAAGCTGCATGTTTTCAAGCGCCGCTGCCGCTCGTTCGGCGTAAGCGGTCAACACACGTTGATCGCGTTCGCTAAAACCATCAATCTCTATTCGTTGTAAGTCGAGAACCGCGATCACGCCTCGCGCTGTGATGAGTGGAACAGCCAGTTCAGATCGGGTTCGTGCTTCGCTTGCCACATAGCCCGGATGAATGCGAACATCCGGCGCATAAACAGCGCTGCCAGTCCGTGCCGCCAGCGGCACAAGACCCGGGCCGTCCAGCATTAAAGCAGCGTCGGGGCGCAGGTCGTAGTTTCCGGCGCGGCCAAAGCGCACCATTCGGTTTTGCGCTTTGTCCACCAGCATCAAGCCACAATCGGCATGTTGAAACTCGCTCACCACCGTTTCTACGATTTGCTGTCCGAGATTGGCTAGGCTGTCGGTTGTGAACAGATGAGAGGTCGCGTTGTAAAGCGATTCGAGTTCTTGCTGTGCCAGTTTGCGCTCGTGATTGTCGATGATCGAGCCGACATAGCCTGTGAATTTCCCATCCGCCGCGAAAAGTGGCCGTCCGCAGTCGACGACCCAGCGGTATTCACCGTCGGCGCGGCGGAGTCGATAGTCAAGCTCATAGTCTTGCGGTTGTTTGATGGCGGCTGCAAACGTCGCATCGGTTTTTGCAAAGTCTTCCGGGTGGACAGCATTGAGCCAATCAAAACCCAGCCCGATCTCTTCGTCCAGACCTGTATATTCATACCAACCCCGGCTGGTAAACGTCACTGCGCCTGTTTCATCCGTCGTCCACAGCATAGCCGGGGCGCTATCCGCCATGCGCTGAAAGCGTCGTTCGCTCTCGCGTAGGGCGAGTTCCCCCAGCTTGCGTTCGGTGGTGTTAATATGCGCGACCACGACGCGGCGGGGCGCAGGCTCGGCAAATGGGGTGACACGCATGGTGAACCAGTGCTTTTCGCTGGGGCTGTGGCAGGGATACTCCAAGTAGAAATCGTCGCGCCGGCCATCGATAACTTCGCGGATGCCCGCCGCCGCTGGAATGGACTCTTGCGACATAGCGCCAACGGATTTGTCACAGACCGTCAGATAATTGTCCCCAAGATAGGCCGTCTCAACGAGCATGTCATTGTCATCAGCGAAGCGCTCCCATGCGGCATTGACCTTGATGATCGTGCCATCGCTGGCAAGCACGGCGGTATTCGCGGGGAAAGCATCCAGCGTTGTGTTCAGGAATTGACTCAGATCCTCGACAGACTTTGTATGGCGCTTGAGCGCTTCGGATAGGCGCATTTGATTGATGGCAATCGCAAGCTGTGTGCCGATTTGAACCGCTATTTCTTCATGTTCGGCGTTGAAGAAAGCGGGGACATCGTCTATCAGGTTCAGCAGTCCGATTGGACGGCCCTCAACCGTGAGCAAGACGTGAAGAAAAGACCGCATCCCTTCTTTGATCGCCTGCTTGTAAGCGGGAAGTGGATCGGGTAGGGCAAGGAGATCATCGACAACTTTGACTTTGGTTGCGCTGAACTCTTCTAACCAACCCGGTGGCGGTATCGGAATCGTTGTACCCAAATCAACTGTGGAAACGCCAGTGAGGTCGATTGCGAAAAAGCGGGCTACATTATTTTCATAGTCAAATAATATCACGCTGGCGCGCAGGCAGGGGATAAGCTGTCGGATGTGCTTGAGTGTGGTCTCGACTAGCTGCTCGGTTGATCGCGCTTCGATAATGCCAGCATCCATCTCGTGCAGGATTTTCATACGCTGCGAGTAGCGTTTGAGCGCTAACTCTGATCGTTTGCGCTCGGTGATGTTCTGTGTAGTACCAAAACCGTGAACCGGATGACGCGCATCCCCTTCACCCTCGAAGTACACTCGCGCTTGGACAGCTAGCCAATGTACTGAACCATCCGCATGTACAACGCGGTATTCCGTCGTATATTTACCATCGCTAGACGCGCTGATTGTCGCGCCGATCTGTTGAAGCAAAGCGTCAATATCCGCCGGATGGATATGGTCAAGGAACTCCTCAATCGGGAGCGTGTCACGATCTAGGCCGTAATGCATAAGGGCCCGCTCATCAAAACGCACTATCCCGGTCAGGATGTTATGCCGCCATTTGCCGAGTTCAGTCGCCTCCAGCGAGAGGCGTATCCATTCTTCGCTTTCGCTCAGTTGCGATTCGGCACGCTTTCGCTCGGTGATGTCGAGCGAGAGGATGAAAACCCCTTCCGGCACCGGCTGAATAGTGAGTTCGAACCACTTTTTCATGCCGTTGGGATAGACAAATTCATTTTCCAACGACTGCGGAGAGCGGTTTTCCATAGCGCGCCGCAAGGTGATAAAGAAGGGAGTGTTTTCGATACCCGGATAGCATTCCATCATGGTGCGGCCAAGCAGTTCTTCTTTTGATTGACGCCCATGAAAGGCGGCAGAATCATTCAGATAGAGATAGCGCCAATCAAAGCTAATGATCTGGCAGCCTTCAATCAGATGATCGAGAATTCTGTAATTATTTTCGTTATGTGCTATTGAAGCAGAGGGTAAAACAGTTTCAGTGAGCAGCGCTTCTAGGCTGGCGACTCTTGTTTGTGCTGTGTGGAGCTGCTGTCGGGCCTGTTCGAGTTGCAGACGTAGAGTTTCGTTGTCTGCCATACGATTACGTCCTTATTATTCACATATTACGGAACTATGCTGCTCATGAAATAATCCTACTTGAATCTTAACTCTTAATCCTAATACTGTATCGTAAGGATTTCATAAAGTCTGGGGGTTACATTTATTTTCAATTAATTATTGGACAATGAAGTGTAACGATTACGTAAGTTGTAGATTGTGGCGTTCGGGATTTTTTACAACGATGGGGTGGGGCGTGCAGTATTAAAACGGATCAGGGCGGTCATTTGTCCGCCCCGACGGATAATAGAGTCAAAAAACTAGGCCGTTTCCCAAACGGCATCACCGTTCAATAGGCGTTTGAGTTGTTCGGGGAACTTGTCAGGG